>JAGPAO010000007.1:20828-29614 GCA_018063805.1 Synergistaceae bacterium
GCCCCCATGGTGGGTGCCGTGCTGGCCTTTATGATCTGCAAGGCCTTAGGTGTCATTGGATAAAACGGATAGGCGAATAACATATCGCTCATTGAGGGAGCATCTTTTTAGGTGCTCCCTTTGTATAAAAGGGGGGATTCGGGTTGAAGAAGTTGATGAACAAAGTGGATGATATGGTAACGGAGTCTCTGCTTGGTTTTGCTGAAGCGCACGAGGATTTGGTTAAGCTGCATCCGGAGGTGAAAGCCGTTCTTCGCGCAGGGGATCCCAAGCCGAAGGTCGCGGTTATCTCCGGTGGCGGAAGCGGGCATGAGCCGCTTCACGGAGGTTTTGTCGGCTACGGCATGTTGGATGCCGCTTGCGCCGGTGAAATCTTTACCTCCCCGACTCCGGATCAGATGCTGGAGGCGGGCAAGGCGGCTAACGGAGGTAAGGGCGTTCTCTTCCTTGTAAAGAATTACACGGGAGACGTCATGAACTTCCAGATGGCTGCGGATATGCTGGAGGCGGATGGCATTGAAGTTGCTCAGGTTATCGTGAACGATGACGTAGCGGTTCAGGATTCTCTCTATACGGCGGGTCGCCGCGGTGTAGGGGGGACGGTTCTGGTCGAAAAGATGATCGGTGCCTGTGCGGAGCAGGGAGCCTCGCTTGCAGAGGTCAAACGCGTCGCTGAAAAATGCAACGCGAATGTTCGCACCATGGGAGTCGCGCTCACCAGCTGCACCGTTCCTGCAGCGGGAAAGCCGACCTTCGATCTTCCCGCGGATGAAATTGAAATGGGCGTCGGTATCCACGGTGAGCCGGGGCGCAAACGCATCAAGATGATGGGGGCGAAAGAAATAACCTCCGTGATGATGGAGGCCGTGGTTGATGATCTCCCCTTCAAAAAAGGGGATGAGGTACTGGCCTTTGTCAACGGCATGGGGGGAACACCCCTTTTAGAGCTTTATATTGTGTATCACGAAGTCGTGGAGTTCCTGGCCGCTAAGGGGATCACGATTGCGCGTAATCTGGTTGGAAACTATATCACGAGTCTGGATATGCAGGGCTGTTCCATCACTCTGATGAAGATGGATGACGAGCTGAAGAAAATGTGGGACTACCCGGTGCACACCCCCGCTCTTCGTTGGGGGAAGTAGGGATGGGTTTTACCATAGAAATGGCGCGCACCGCTTTTACTAAAGCGGATGAGGCCATGGAGCAGCACCGTGATTATTTGATAGAGCTTGACTCCGCCATCGGCGATGCGGATCACGGTGCCAACATGTGCCGTGGTTTTCATAAGGCAATGGAGAAGGTTGCGGTTGCCGACTATCCGGATCTTGCGGGTGTCTTTAAGGATGTTGCTATGGCCATGATGGGGAGCGTCGGAGGTTCTGCCGGCCCCCTTTACGGCACTTTTTTTGTGAAGATTTCTCAAAAGTTGAGCGGTGTTCAGGTGGCCTCTCTTGCGCAGATGACAGAGGCTTTTCATGCCGGAGTTGCCGGGGTGATGGCCATTGGAAAGGCGCAGCTTGGGGATAAGACGATGGTGGACGTTCTCTCTCCTGCCGTAGATGCATTGGGGCAGGAATCATCCACGGAGGCGCAGGCATGGCAGAATATGTCCGCTGCGGCTGAGGCCGGAATGATGGCGACGGTGGGCATGCTCGCGAAAAAAGGGCGCGCCAGCTACCTGGGAGAGCGTTCCATTGGGCATCAGGATCCGGGTGCTACTTCTTCTTATCTCATCCTCAATTGTTTTAAAGCCGCGGCGTTAGGAGAAGGGGTATGATCGGGATTCTGGTCGTCTCTCACAGTGCTCAGGCAGCTGCGGGTATTGTGGAAATTGCGTCTCAAATGTCAGGGGGCGCTTGCGTCAAAGGTGTTGGCGGAAATGATTCCGGGGGGATTGGCAGTTCGGTACCGATGGTGTTTGAGGCTCTGTCCGAAATGCTGTCCCTCTGCGATTCGGTGGTGATGATTCCCGATCTGGGCAGCTCCGTGCTCTCCGCTCGCGCTGTACTGGATATGCTGGACGAAGCGGACGCAAAACGAGTGCGGATTGCAGATGCTCCGGTGCTTGAAGGAGCCGTTGTTGCGGCGATAGAGGCCGGTGCGGGGAGCAGTATGGAGGATGTTTTAAGCTCCGCAAAAGAGGCGCGCAACATGGAGAAGTTGCAGGACTGAACGCTGATCTGTCAGCGTAGATGATGGAGGTGCAGCAAAATGGATGAGAAAAAATATGTTGTTGCCATTGATCAGGGTACCACGAGCAGTCGCTGTATGGTCTTTAATCACGAGGGACTTTCCGTCGCCTCACATCAGATGGAACATGATCAGATTTACCCCAAGCCGGGTTGGGTTGAGCATGACGCGATGGAAATATGGTCACGTACTCAGGATGTCATCCGCGCGGCTCTCGATAATGGGCGCATCGATCCGGCTGCTATTGCGGCTGTCGGAATCACCAACCAGCGCGAAACCACCGTTGTCTGGGATAAATTAACGGGAAAACCGATCTATAACGCCATTGTCTGGCAGTGCATGCGCACGCAGGATTTTTGCACGGAGTGGCAGCGCACCCCCGGATGGGAGCAGGATGAGACGGGGCAGGGCAAGGTCAAGAATCATACGGGGCTTCTGATCTCCCCTTATTTTTCGGGAACGAAAATCAAGTGGATTTTGGATCAGGTTCCCGGCGCACGCGAGCGCGCACAAAAAGGGGAACTCCTTTTCGGTAATATCGACACGTGGCTGATCTGGAATCTCACCGGCGGTGTCAACGGCGGCGTGCATGTGACGGATGTTACCAATGCCTCACGGACGCTTTTGATGAACATCAACACGCTTAAGTGGGATGAAGAGATGGCCGGTTTCCTTGATGTTCCCGTTGCCATGCTCCCCGACATTAAGCCATCCAGCCATGTGTATGGGCACACTCTGGAGACAGGCCCCTTTGGCGCTAAGATCCCCGTTGCCGGTGACTTGGGAGACCAGCAGGCGGCGCTCTTCGGACAGGCTTGCTATAGCAAAGGAGAGGCTAAGAATACCTACGGAACGGGTTGCTTTATGCTGATGAATATCGGCGAAAAACCCATTTTGTCTAAAAACGGACTCCTCACCACAGCTGCTTACAGCTTGAAAGAGGGCAAATGTGTTTACGCTCTGGAGGGATCCGTCGCCATTACCGGTGCGGCCGTTCAGTGGTTGCGCGATAACCTTCGCCTCTTGGATGACGCTCCTGACAGCGAATACTTAGCGCGCAAGGTGGGGGATTCGGGCGGAATGTACTTTGTCCCTGCATTCTCCGGTCTGTATGCTCCCTACTGGGATATGTCGGCGCGCGGCGCGATGGTTGGGTTGACGCGCTATATTCGCAAAGAGCACATTATCTACGCGACGCTGGAGAGTATTTGCTACCAAACGCGCGATGTTGTGGAGGCTATGAACAAAGATTCCGGCGTGCCGTTGACGGCATTGAAGGTCGATGGGGGTGCGGTTGCCAATAATCTTTTGATGCAAATGCAGGCGGATATTCTCGGA
Organism: Synergistaceae bacterium; assembly: GCA_018063805.1. GTDB lineage: Bacteria > Synergistota > Synergistia > Synergistales > Synergistaceae > JAGPAO01. The sequence continues at coordinate 24,357 of JAGPAO010000007.1, forward strand.
ACTAAGGTTGTCCGTCCTGTGGTGAGCGAAACGACCGCTCTTGGCGCTGCCTATGCGGCAGGGCTTGCGACCGGTTTTTGGGCTAATGAGGGTGAATTGCGCGAGAATTGGGCGGAGGATCGCCGCTTTGACAATCTGCTTGCCGCGGACAAGAGAGAAAAGCAGTATAAGGGCTGGATCAAAGCCGTTGAAAAATCTAAAGGGTGGACGGACGAAGACTGATCGGCGAAGCACCAAAAAGCTATGATTTAGGATTGTATGGTTGCCGCGTCTTCACGTTCCCCGTGGGGGCGTGGCAATATCTTTATTCGGCAGAGGAGGGGTGTGCGTGCCTCATAATAAGCAGGCTTATGATGTGGTCATTATCGGGGCGGGGATTATCGGGAGCACGATCGCTCGCGAACTGTCCCGTTTTTGTGTGCGCGTGGCTGTTTTGGATAAGGCGGCGGAGATACCGTCCGGTGCCAGCCGAGCCAACAGCTCGATGATCCACGGAGGTTTTGACGATGTTCCTGGAACGGTCAAGGCCGGATTTGTTGCGGAGGGAAACCGACTGTACCACGAGTTGCATAAGGAGTTGGATTTTCATCTGGACGAGTGCGGCTCCTACGTCTGTGCTTTTAATGAAGAGGAAACAAAGCGCCTTCATGTATTGATGGAGCAGGGGCGTGCCAATGGTGTCCCCGGATTGGAAATTGTAAGCGGAGATCAGTTGCGAGAGAAAGAGCCCAACGTCTCCCCCGCCATCATCGCAGCTCTGTGGTCTCCCACTGCCGCAATTGTCAATAACTTTGAGGCGGTTGTGGCCTTTATGGAAAATGCACAGATGAACGGCGTGGAGCTTTTTCTTGAGACAGAGGTTACGGGGCTGTTGATGGACGAGAGTGATTCCTCTGTGATGGGCGTATCCAGTAGCCGCGGTGATTTTACCGCTCCCGTTGTGATTAATGCGGCGGGCGTGAACTCGGATCTGATTGCCCGAATGGCCGGGGATGAAAGCTTTTTGATTCGTCCCACGCGCGGGGAGTACTTTATTACGGATAATCGCTACGGGAACCTGATTAAATCCTTTTTGTTCGCCTGTCCCTCCGAAAAAGGGAAGGGGATTACGGTGGCGCGGACATCGGAAGGAAACCTTCTTTTTGGTCCCAGCTCCGTGAGACAGACAGACAGGGAAGATACGTCTACGACGAAGGAGGGGCTGCAGTTCGTTATGGAAGGTGCTCGGCGTCTTTTGCCTGCGGCCGGAACCCATATGTCCATCACTACTTTTGCCGGAGTTCGGGCAAATGCGCACCCCGAGGACTTTCATATCTCCGCATTAAAGAAGCCGCTTGGATTTGTGAATGTAGCCGGGATTAAATCCCCTGGGTTTACCTGTGCGCCGTCTATTGCCCGCTATGTGGTGGAATTGGTGGGAGATGTTTTGGGGGATCGGGTGGCGCTTCGCCACAATCCTGATTTTATCCCGCAGCGGCGTCATATCCCTCGTTTTTCGATGATGTCCCTGGAAGAAAAAGCGGCTTTGGTTGCGGAAAATCCACTGTATGGCCAAATTGTCTGCCGCTGTGAAACGGTGACGGAGGCGCAGATTGTGGAGGCAGTTCGTCGGGGAGCCCGAACGCTCAGTGCCGTTAAAGTGTGGACGCGTGCCGGAACGGGACGCTGTCAGAGCGGTTTCTGCTGTCCTCGTATCATAGAAATTATGGCGAGAGAACTGAACCTCTCCCCTGATGAGCTGACCCGGCACGGCGGAGATTCTCGTCTGCTGACCGGGCGCAGTAAAAGCCTGTGGACTTGAGGTGATTGGGTTGAGAAAAATAGATGTAGCTGTGATAGGAGCGGGGCCTGCCGGTATTGCCGCCGCCATTGGGGCGCGAGAAGAAGGTGCTGAGCGCGTGGTCGTCTATGAACGCGACTGGGAGCCAGGGGGGATCCTGCAGCAGTGCATCCATCCCGGCTTTGGGATGCATACCTTCGGATCGGATCTCACGGGGCCGGAGTACACGCATCGTTACCTTCAAATGGCAGCGGACGCGGGCGTTGAGTTTATAACCAATAGCATGGTTTTTCAGATGGAAAAGGACGGATCCTTCCACGTGATGAATCCGGAAAGAGGGATCGAGCACGTGCATCCCGGAGCCACGGTCTTATGCATGGGGTGCCGTGAGCGCCCGGCAGGAGCCCTTCCCATCGCGGGATCTCGCCCCGCAGGTATTTATACGGCGGGAACGGCGCAGCGTTTTGTCAATATGGAGGGGTTTATGCCCGGAAAGCGCGTCGTCATCCTGGGCACGGGGGATATCGGCCTTATTATGGCGCGCAGAATGATTCTTGAGGGGGCCTCTGTTGAGGGTGTCTTTGAATTGATGGCCTGGCCCGGGGGGCTGAGGCGCAATATTGCCCAGTGCTTGGATGATTTTAAAATTCCCTGGTTCTTGGAGCACACCATCGTGGCGATCCACGGTCATGATCGTGTGGAGGGAGTGACGGTGGCTCAGGTGGATAAAAACAGGGAGCCGATTACGGGGACGTATCGCCGCATCGCCTGTGACACGCTGCTTTTGGCGGTGGGGCTTATTCCGGAAAACGAACTTTCTCGGATGGCAGGAGTGGAAATCTGCCCCGAAACGGGGGGGCCGCGTACGGATGAGCGTTTCCAAACGAGCATTCCCGGTGTCTTTGCCGCAGGAAATGTCGCCGTCGTCTATGACCTGGTGGATTGGGTCAGCAACGGAGGGCGTATTGCCGGAAAGAATGCTGCTCGTTTTGCCGCCGGAAAACGGAGCTCTGGCGTAAGAAACATCGCGGTAACAGCCGGCGAGGGTGTGCGCCTCGTTTCTCCGCAGCAATTCAGCGGTGATAAGGACGTGACGCTCTTTTTCCGCGTCTCTCACCCCTTTGAAAAACCGAGCCGCTTAACGGTAGAACCGGGGATCCACTCCTCTGTACTGCGCTACGCCAGGCCGGGTGAGATGATCGAGTTGAAGCTGGATAGCAGTAAGCTGCAGAAGATTTCACCGGAAACGCAATCCATCGAAATATGCGTAAAGGAGATGTGAGCGATGATTGAAACGCGTTCTTTTTTATGCGTCTCCTGTCCGATAGGCTGTTCTCTTTCGGTTGATCTGGAGAACGGGGAGTTTGTCGGTGTCAGCGGCAATAAGTGCCCCATGGGGGCGAGTTACGCTCGCAACGAGGTAAAAAACCCGCTGCGCCTTTTTACCTCAATCGTCCAAGTGGAGGGCGGTGTCTTGCCCGTATGTCCCGTACGAAGCGAAAATCCCGTTCCGCTCTCGCGTATTCTCGATATCGCCAAGGCTTTAGCTTTCGTTAAAGTGCGTGCGCCCATCCGTATTGGCCAGGTGATCCTGCCCGATGTATGCGGTGTTGGAGTTGATTTAGTAGCTACCCGCGATTTGCCCGAGTGTAAAATCGCATGATAGGAGGAACCTAAAATGCAGTGTCGCTATTACATCCCCACGCTTAACCTTATAGGCAGGGGATGCGTGCAGGAGATTGGGCATGAGGCAAGGAATCTCCACGGAAAACGGGCCTTTATCGTTGCCTCCACGGGGGCAATCGGTGAGGGACAGGCGGATTTTGTCGCCGCTATTTTGGAAAAAGCAGGGCTTGAATGCGTCCGTTTTTGTAAGGCGGTGCCCAACCCGACCGTGGCGATTGTAGAAATGGGCGTTGATGCCTATCAGCGCGCTCAGTGCGATATCATCGTCGCTGTTGGGGGCGGAAGCGCCATCGACAGCGCCAAAGCGATAGGAATACTGGTGACAAACGGAGGGCGCATTCAGGACTATGACGGCGTGAACCGATCGGATCTTGCGATGCCGCCGCTGATCGCCATCAGTACGACGGCAGGGACAGGGAGCGAGATTACTCAGTTTGCCGTCATCAACGATGAGGCGAATCATTCAAAGTTTACCATTGTTGATTGGCACATGACGCCTAACGTATCCGTGAATGATCCGGAGATGATGCTCTCTATGCCCCCCGCTTTGACAGCGGCAACGGGGATGGATGCGATGACGCACGCCATTGAGGCCTACGTTTCCAAGCAGTCCACGCCGGTGACGGATGCGAAGGCGTGGCAGGGAATTGCCTTGGCGGCAAAATATCTGCCTATCGCTGTCCACGATGGGCAGAATATGGAGGCGCGCGAGAACATGTGCTACGCCAGCTTCCTGGCGGGGGCCGCGTTCAATACTGCGGGGCTTGGGCTTGTCCATGCCATGGCTCACCCCTTAGGCGGTTTTTATAACCTTCCACATGGTGTTTGCAATGCGCTGCTGCTTCCTCACGTCGCTCTCTTTAACATGGATTCATCGCTGGAGAAGTTTTCGTCCATTGCCATTGCTCTCGGCGTCGGGCAGAGTTGGAGGAGCCCAAGAGATAATGCGGAACTCGCGGTCAAGGCGCTCTTCGCTTTTCAAAAACAACTGGATCTTCCCTCCGGACTGGGTGCGCTCGGCGTAAAGGCGGACGATATCCCGCATCTTGCCGGTTTAGCACTGGAAGAGGAGATAGGGGGAACAAATCCGCGTTGCTATTCAAGGGAGCAGGTCGAGGAAATATACCGGAACGCCCTTTGATAAGTTTGCTTTTCCTTTGGCGGTGACGGATAAATGGGGATTTATCCGTCACCGCCTCAACGTTTTTCTCTTGCCGATATTAAAGACAAGGTCTTGAGTCGGATACTGAATACTCCATACAAGAACTAAAATAATATACCATAAGATTCAGAGGTGCCTTCAGATATGTTTACACAAAAAACGGATCGCTATTTACCCTCTCAAGAGAGAAAAAATACAAGAGAAATAAAAAAAAATATAAAGCCTATTCTATTCCTCTTCATTGCGTTGTATAATTTAAAATGGTTATGAACACTTCATCTTAAAGCACAATGAAATGGAAGTAATGTTGCATTTTTTCGCTGTGTTAGTTGTTGTGTTTTTTTATGCAATGGTATTCATTTTTTGTCTTGATTGATCTGTTTTTTATGTTTAAAATGCATGATTATTTTATTTGTTTGCGTGCAATTATTATTTTTTAGCCGTTCATTGTTAATTTATCTCAAATATCACTAAATATTCTCAAATGGAGACGCTAGGGGATTTGTTGATGAGAAAATTTGCTCGAAATAGCAAGATGGCTATAGTTATTTTTTTAATTGCGCTGACCACCACTTTGATCTCTCTCTATTTATTTTTATCCCCTAAAGAGATACGTATTGCGTTTTATAT
>JAGPAO010000068.1 GCA_018063805.1 Synergistaceae bacterium
GTGTTCCGATTATAGCTGATTTGATCATAGAACAAATTATCCTTTCCGGTGAGGAGCCGTTTGGTAATTTAAAAATGACCGAAGCGGAGAAGGAAGAATTTAAAATAGCTGCTTTACTGCACGATTGCGGAAAGATAACGACCCCTGAATATGTCGTTGACAAGGCTACGAAACTGGAAATAATTTACAATAGAATTCACGAAATTAGAACGAGATTTGAGGTGCTGTACAGAGACAGTATCATATCGTATTACAAGGCAATCGAGAGTGGCGTGGACAAAGAGAACGCGCGTTCTGCAATGAACGTGGAACAGTCCGCCCTTCGGGATGATTTTGATTTCATTGCCAAGTGCAACATCGGGAGCGAATTTATGGAACCGGAGCGTATCGCAAGGTTGGAATCTATTGCGCAAAAGACATGGTTGCGTTTCTTCGACAATTGTCTCGGGCTGTCTAAAGACGAATTAGCGCGGATGACAGAAGCAGAATTAAAAAATGACGTTTTGCCAGCAACGGAACAGCTTCTTGCCGACAAGCCCTCTCATATTGTGCCATGGGGGGACAGTATTCCGTTCGTCCAAGCTGACGATGATCGAAACGTTTGGGGGTTTGATATGAAACTCTCACCCTGCATGTATAATTACGGCGAATTGCATAACCTTTGCATCAAAGCAGGAACTCTGACAGAGGAAGAGCGATTTAAAATCAACGATCATATTGTTCAGACGATTTGTATGCTCTCTTCCTTGCCCTTCCCTAAGGAGCTCAGCCGGGTTATAGACATCGCTGGAAATCATCACGAGCATATGGATGGATTTGGTTATCCGCGCAAACTCACAGGAAAAGAGATGAGCATACCCGAGCGAGTATTAGTTCTTGCAGATATTTTTGAGGCTCTGACTGCCCATGACAGACCTTATAAGGACGCTAAAACCCTCACTCAGGCTTTGGCAATACTTTCGCGCATGGCAAAAGAAAATCATGTTGATAAAGATATATTCAATCTATTCCTGCAGTCTGGTGCCTATATGGTGTACGCAAAGGGATACCTCAGCCCAGAGCAGGTGGATGAGATCCGAATTGAAGATTTTCTGGTGTGAGAAGGAGTTTGTTACGGTTGTCCGGGGGCATTTTTTACGCATACGTTTCTCTGTCGTTATAGTATCCCTCTCGTCAAGACGGCTATTTCAAAAAGAGTCTATAAATAAAACTGTGCTAATACCGCCCGTGGTTTTAAGATAGACACCAACGAGGAGGGGTGAGGCACAAAGGTGTTGCGTGTTGACAGATTATTTTTTTTAATTATACTTGCTTTGTTTATTTCGCTATACGCGCAAACATTCCACATTGCGGATATTTATCGTGCAGCAGGCGAGTTGTCTAACTAGTGGATTTTGGATCGCAACCGATCATTCGTTTAACGATGGAGATGGTGTCCCACATTCAACAAAAAACTTATTTTCGAAAAACACTATTCTAAATAAAATCGATAAAATGCACATCTGACCTTAAAATCCGATGAGTGTAATTGTGATGTTGGATTTTTCGGTAAGGCGTGATATGCGGGGTCTGCTGTTTAATGCAACGAAGAATCGTCGGTAGATCAAGAACGACGATTGCACAGAATAGGCGGAGCGTATAGCACAAGCTATTTGATCACATCAGGAGGTGGATCTACTCTATATCTGTGAAGGTCGAGTCTGGAGATGTTGTAATCAGTACGTTTGTTTTTCTGTGTTGAAAGGTGGAGATTAGCATGTGGAAGTATGCCTTAAAGAGAATGCTGATGCTGATTCCTGTGCTTGTAGGTGTAGCGTTGATTATATTCTCACTACTCTATATTACACCGGGGGATCCAGCACGGCTTGTTCTCGGAGAGCAAGTTTCTGAAGAAGCGATAAAGGCGTTTCGGGATAAACAGGGGCTCAATGACCCCTTTTTAGTACAGTTTACAAATTATGTCTATAAAGCGGTTAGACATGGGGATATAGGCTATTCTTATGTCACAAAAAATCCCGTCATTAACGATGTTGTCGCCGCCTTTCCGTCTACAGTCAAACTTGCATTTCTAGCCGTCCTTGTAGCGATGGTTATCGGGGTCCCTCTTGGTATCATATCGGCGGTCAAGCAATATTCAATTCTGGATTCTGTCGCCATGTTATTTGCTATGGTTGGTATTTCTATGCCCTCATTCTGGTTGGGCCTTTTACTGATTCTGTTTTTCTCTGTTGAACTGGGATGGTTTCCCTCTTCTGGGTTTGATACGCCTTCAGCAATGGTATTGCCCGCATTTGCTCTTGGTTTGCAGTCGATGGCGTTGATAACTCGAATGACGCGTTCCAGTATGCTTGAGGTGATTCGGCAGGATTACATTCGTACAGCGCGTTCCAAGGGACAACTAGAAAAAGTGATCATTTGGCGACATGCCCTTGGCAATGCACTTATTCCCATAATAACAGTCATCGGATTGCAATTTGGAAACATATTGGGCGGTGCGGTGCTTACGGAGTCAATCTTTTCCATCCCGGGTATTGGACGTCTCATGGTTGATGCTATTAAAATGAGAGATTACCCGGTGGTTCAAGGAGGGGTACTTTTTATCGCCGTTAGTTTCAGCATTGTAAATCTTTGCGTTGATCTCGCTTATGCATGGGTTGATCCGCGCATAAAAACGCAGTATAAGGGTTAGGTGGTTTTTAATAATGGCTGATACCGAAAAAAAAATAAAAAGCAACAGAACGGTCATGAAAAGTTTAAGGCGGAGTCCGCTCGCTATGTTTGGGCTTTTTATTGTGATTCTGCTTGTCTTATGTGCGATATTTTCAGATGTTATCGCTCCTTTCCCCTATGCAAAACAGAATCTTATGAATGCATTTGAAGCCCCCTCATCGGCTCATTGGTTTGGTACCGATGAGTTTGGTCGGGATATTTTCAGTCGTGTGGTCTATGGGTCTAGGATCTCTCTTTTTGTGGGATTTATAGCCGTAGGCATTGCGATAGTGTTCGGAGGGTCTCTGGGGGCCATTGCAGGGTACTACGGAGGCAGGATTGACAATATCATCATGAGAGTGATGGATGTGTTGCTTTCTATCCCAAGTACGGTACTTGCGATCTCAATTGCTGCGGCCCTCGGCCCCGGACTTTTCAACCTCATGGTAGCCGTCGGCATATCTGCAACGCCCGCGTATGCTAGGGTCATGAGAGGTTCGGTGCTCTCTGTTAGAGGGCAGGAATTTGTGGAAGCGGCAAAAGCCGTAGGTTCTTCTGATATAAGGATCATCCTCAAACATATCATTCCTAACTGTATGGGACCCGTCATTGTGCAGTCCACTTTGGGAGTGGCGAACGCCATTCTTTCCGCTGCTGCTCTGTCTTTTATAGGCCTGGGTATCCAGCCGCCTGTTCCCGAATGGGGGGCGATGCTGTCAGGGGCACGTGCGTACATTCGCGACTATTCATACATGACATTGTTTCCCGGACTTGCCGTCATGGTGACCATAATGGCTTTGAATTTCCTTGGAGATGGTCTGAGAGATGCTCTGGACCCCAAGCTTAAAAGGTAGGTGATTCTGAAATGAGTAAAGATAGAAACCAAGAGAAGCTCCTTGATATCAGAGATCTATCCGTGCACTACTTTACAGATGGTGGCACTGTAAGAGCCATTGAGCACCTTAATTTAGAACTGGGCTACGGTGAAACACTGGGTCTTGTTGGGGAAACTGGTGCTGGCAAGACAACAGCAGCTCTTAGTGTGTTAAGACTGTTACCGACACCTCCAAGCAAAGTTCTTGGCGGAGAGATATTTTTTGACGGTTCTGATTTACTTAAGGAATCGGAGAGTGACATGCGTGCCATTCGCGGCGAAAAAATAGCGATGATCTTTCAGGATCCTATGACGTCTTTGAACCCGGTGATACCAGTAAATAAGCAGATAGCAGAGATGATCTCTCTGCATCAGGATGTAAATGACGCCAAGGCTCTTGATATGGCGGGCGATATGCTTGAGGTTGTCGGGATTATGCGCGAACGCGGAGTGGAATACCCTCATCAATTTTCAGGCGGCATGAAGCAGCGCGTTGTTATCGCGATAGCGCTTGCGTGTGATCCCATGCTCCTGATTGCGGATGAGCCGACCACGGCGCTTGATGTTACCATTCAAGCGCAGGTTCTTAAGCTGATGAAGGAACTGAAAACAAAATTTAACACATCGATGATTATGATTACGCATGATTTGGGAATTGTTGCAGAGATGTGCGACAAAGTGGCCATTATGTATACAGGGCGCATTCTTGAATATGCGCCTACTGAGCGTCTTTTTAACAACCACATGCATCCTTATACGGAGGGACTTTTTAATTCTATTCCTGATTTGGATGAAGAGCAGGAAAGTTTAAACGTCATTCCGGGTCTTATGCCGGATCCAATGGATATTCCTCCCGGCTGTTCTTTTCATCCCCGATGTAAGTATGCTATTGAAAGTTGCAGTACCGTAGCACCGGAGATGCTTGAGGTGGAGCCCGGTCATTTCGTAGCATGCCCGATTATGAGAGGTAAAAACCAATGAGCCATTTTGAGAGTTATGTAGAGGTAAAGAATCTGCGGAAATTTTTTAATACCAAGCGCGGTCTGTTGCATGCGGTAGACGACGTTTCGTTTACTATTGGGAAAGGGGAAACCCTCGGTTTGGTAGGCGAATCTGGATGCGGAAAATCAACTTTAGGGCGCACCATCATTCGCTTGCTTGATGCTACGGGCGGAGAAGTATTGTTTGACGGTCAAGATATACTTAAGCTGAATCATTCCGGCATGAAAAATATGCGCAAGAAGGTTCAGATCGTTTTTCAGGATCCGTATTCCTGCCTCAATCCACGGCTATCAGTTTCCAAACTGATAGCGGAGCCTTTGATCGTCAATAAAGTGTTTTCAAACACAGAAGATCTTAACAAAAAAATAGCGGAGCTTATGGATACAGTGGGGCTTGCACGACGTCTTTCCGATTCCTATCCGCACGAACTTGACGGAGGGCGCAGGCAAAGAATCGGCATTGCTCGTTCCCTCGCTCTTTCTCCTGAATTTATTGTCCTTGATGAACCTGTCTCCGCTCTCGATGTGTGTATCCAGGCTCAAGTCCTCAATCTCTTGAGCGATCTCAAGAAGGAGTTTGGGTATACTTATGTCTTTATATCTCATAACTTGAGTGTGGTGAAACACGTTTCGGATCGAATTGCCGTGATGTATCTTGGAAAAATAGTGGAGCTGACGGATTTTAGAAGCATATTTAAAAATGCCCAGCACCCGTATACTCAGGCGTTGCTTTCTGCTATTCCTATGCCCAAATATGGATTCAAGCGGCAACAGATCATCCTCGAAGGGGATGTGCCAAGCCCTATCAATCCGCCGGAAGGGTGTCGTTTCGCAGGCAGGTGCATATACAAGAGGGATATCTGCACAACAGAAACACCTGCGTTGAGGGAGGTGTCGCCCGATCATTTTGTCAGCTGTCACTTTGCCGGAAATTTGTAGCGGCTGTTCGTAAACAATTTTTCCTTGCATCACAAAGTTAAAAAGTATGAAGGGGAGGCTATCTGATCATGAAAAAAATGTTTATGTGTGCGATGTTAGTTGTGTTTCTATTGGGTTTTGGAAACAGTCCTGTTTTTGCCGCCAAAGATACGCTTACAGTTGCCAATATCGCCGATATTCGCGTTCTGGATCCATTGCCAAGCACGGATAACGTAACGGCAAATGTCCTGTTGCAAATGTTCGAAAACTTGGTGTTTATCGCACCTGACGGCACGTTGAAACCGATGCTCGCAGAGCGTTGGGAGCAGCCCAATCCCACGACGCATGTGTTTTACATAAAAAAAGGCGTGAAATTCCATAACGGTGAAGAGTGCACTGCTACTGACGTCAAATTTACTTTAGACAGAGCACTTGGGCCTCAGGGTGTCACGGCTCACTCTCTTATCAAGGAAGTCGCTAAAGTTGAGGTTGTCAACAAGTATACGGTGAAAATCACAATGAAGAGCCCTGTGACGCCGTTTCTCTATGCTCTTGGGGAATCGTGGGCCGGCATCGTCAATAAAAAAGCGGTTGAATCGGGAGATCCCAAGACAAAACCCGTTGGGACGGGGCCGTTTAAGTTCGTCAGCTGGAGAAAATCAGACCGAGTCGTTCTTGAGAGATTTGACGGGTACCACGGGAAAAAACCAAACTTCAAGAACTTGGTCATAAGAGCAATTCCCGAATCTTCAAGCCGTACCATAGAGTTGCAGAGCGGGGCTGTTGATGTCATCTACGATGTTCACTTTTCTGATTTTAAGCGTATCGAGGGTGATAAGAAATTCCGTCTGCTTCGTAAGCCCTCAAATCGAATTGATTATTTTGAGATGAACCTCACCAGGTCGGCGTTTAAGGATATTCGCGTGCGCAAGGCGATAAAAATGGCTCTGGACATTGCCGGTCTTCAAAAGGCCGTATGGCGTGGAGTGGGCTATCCGACCGTCAATTCATTGCCGAAGGGAATTAAGTACTCCATAAATAATAAGGTTCCTGTCCCTGCTCAGGATGTGGAAGGCGCAAAAAAACTTCTTGCAGAAGCCGGTATCAAAAATCTTAAGCTGACACTCGTTACCTATGAGTTTAAAGAGTACACCGATGCGGCAACTATCGTCCAAAGCATGCTCGCCGATGTGGGCATCACCGTTGATGTCAAGGTTATGGAGATGGGGGCTTTCTACGAGACGCTGGGGAAAGGCGATTTTGACATATCCACGTCAGCTTGGGGAAATAACCTTCCCGATCCGGAATATTTCTTCGGTCGCAAACTCCATTCAAGAGCTATTGGGGCACTGAACTACTCTCGCTATAGCAACCCGAAATTTGACGCGCTTCTGGATAAGGGACGCGCAGTCAAGGATGGGCCGGAGAGAGGTAAGATCTACGCAGAGGCTCAGCAGATGGTTCTAAGGGATCTACCCATTATTCCATGGTCGGTATCGGAGCGTATTGTCGGAACAAGCAGTAAAGTGAAGAACTTTGAAATGCATCCCAGAGGCTTCTATCGTTTGTGGATGGCAGAGTTGGGAAATTAATATGATCTGTGAAAAACAGAATGAGATCGGCGCTCAATGCGTCGATCTCATTCTGAAACATGCGACTGTTGTGACGATGGATGCCGAAAGGCGAACCCTTGAAGACGGTGCCGTTGCGATTGATAAAGGACGCATTGCGGGTGTAGGGAGTACCGATGAAATCTGTCGTAATTTTTCAGGAAAAGAAGAGATGGATTGCCGTCGAAAGCTTGTTATGCCCGGCATGATTGATGCCCACGGTCACGCAGGACACGCGTTATTTAAAACAATCGGAGTGGACAGCAGAAGCCACTGGATGCATATTGCAACGCCTACCTATCATCACTACACAACGGATGAGTACTGGTATCTGGAGGGGCGCGTCGCGGCCTTGGAGCGGATGAAAATGGGTGTGACTTGCGGGTTGAGCGTCATTAGTTCCGCTCAACGGGCCGACGATCCTGTTTTTGGCTGTAACAATGCAAAAGCCTATGCGGAAGTAGGCATAAGAGGCGTTGTCGCCGTTGGTCCCTGTAACCCCCCCTATCCGAGGAAGTTTAGCCGCTGGATTGATGGGAAAAGGGTTGAAAAAGAAATCTCGTTTGAACAAACACTTGAAGCTACGGAAGCAGTCATCGAGACTTGGGACCATCAAGCAGGGGATACGATCCGAGTGTTTGTTGCCCCCTTTGTTCTTATCACGTCCATCTTTGGTTCCGGCGCATCTGCCGCTGATGTGGCCGTTGATCTATCTGAACTGGACAGATTGATGATGAGAAGAGTCCGAGAGATCGCAAGTAAGTATAAGACTCGTATCCATACCGAAGCCTTTGGCGGGATGATACGGCTTGCGCACCGAGATGAAAATGCTCTTCTGGGCGATGATGTGCACATTCAGCACTGTACCGGAATATCATTTGAGGAAGCAATGATATTGGCTGAGACAGGGACGCATGTGACAAGCGCACCCGGATACGGGCAAGCCAATGGCCGCTGTCCAATACCGGAACTCTTAGGGCTTGGCGCAAATGTTTCCATTGCGACTGACGGCAATTCACCAAGCACACCCTTCGATCTGTTCCAGGCTATGAGAAAAACACAGCTTCTTCAGCAGGTTCTCTTGCACGATCCGTTCGTGCTTCCGCCGGGTAAGTTGCTGGAAATGGTGACCATAAACCCCGCAAAGGCGATGGGAATGGACAAGGATCTCGGTTCGTTGGAATGCGGAAAAAAAGCGGACGTCATCATTTTGAATATGTGGCAGCCTCACCTTGTGCCGAATTTTATGCCGGTGCATCGGCTTGTATATGAAGCGGTAGGCAACGATGTAGAGACGGTTATTGTGGATGGACGTATCGTGATGAAGGACAGAAAACCGCTGTATGTAGACGAAAATGAGGTCCTTGAATCGGGGCAGGAAGAAGCTTTGAGAACCGTGAAGAGAGCCGGTATCGAGCAGCATATGATACCGCCCAAAACATTCTGGGGTGCTCACGGCTGGCTGGACGAAAAACGAGTCGATTACAGTTCGCTTATTTCGCGACCTTAGTTGTATGGAGGGAATGTTGTGAGGACTAAGCTCAAAGCCCGTTACATTATAGGGTTTGACGGAATACGCCATGTGTATCTTAACGATGCAGAGCTAGTATACGAGAATGATCGTATCATACATGTGGGCAAGGACTTCATGGGGGATTGTGACCATGAGTTTGATTACGGCAAAGCCTTAATTAGCCCCGGGTTTATCGACCTCGATGCGCTTGGCGATATCGATCACTGGCAGATTTCCTGTGAACAACCTCCGGAAATGGAAAAATCGTTGATCTGGTCATCCGATTATTACGAAAAAGGCAGTCACGATGTCCAATTGAAGGAAGAGGAGGCTTTTAAATCGTTGCATGCTTATGTGGCTCTTATAAGAAACGGAGTCACTACTGCCATGCCGATAACTTCTGTTCTTTGCAAGGGATGGGCCGAAACGTATGACGAAATAGAAGCTGCGGTGCACCATGCAGGCAAGCTTGGGCTAAGGGTCTACCTTGGCCCAAGCTATCAATCCGGTATGCGGGTGATTCTCCCGAACGGGAAAATGGAAGTGCGCTTTAAGGAAGAGGAAGGGAAGAAGGGGCTTGACCGCGCCATTCGCTTTGCTCAGGAATTTGATGGAGCTTACGGCGGTTTGATTCATGCCGTAATGGTTCCTGAACGCATTGAGACGCAAACAATAGAAAATCTAAAAGCATCCAAGCGTGCCGCAGACGAATTGGGATGCCCGGTTCGGTTACATGCAGCACAGGGGCTTTTCGAATACAACTGGATTTTAAAAAAAACGGGAAAAACGCCCATTCAGCTTTTGGATGAAATCGGTTTTCTTGGTCATCGAACTTGTATTCCTCACGCGATATATACACATGTATACAGTGGAATCAGCGAATGCACACAGGGTGACGATCTGAAATTACTGTCAGATACAGGGACTACGGTTATACATTGCCCTCTCGTATACGCACGAGGAGGAACGGTTCTCGAATCCTTTTCCGGATACATTTCTGCCGGTGTAAACATGGCTATGGGGACGGATACGTTTCCTCCTGATTTTTTGTTGAACATACGTATCGGTAGTTACATGGCGCGTCATGTGTCCGGGACTGTTCAAGGGAACCGGTTTGCTGATTTTTTTAACGCTGCGACGTTAGGGGGAGCGAAAGCGCTTGGACGAGATGATATTGGTCGCCTGTGTCCCGGTGCCAAGGCGGATATCATCGTATTTGATTTGAACGGGATTGATGTTGGCCCCGTAGACGATCCTCTTCGAACCGTGATCAACAGCTGTACGTCGAGAGAAATTACGACATCAGTCATAAACGGTCGTATGGTTATGAAGAATCGGGTTATAGAAAGCATCAATGAAGAGCAGATCATCCGAAGAGCGGATGCGTATGCGGCTAGAATGAAAAAGAGCTATCTCGAACGAGACTACAAGCTTCACTCGATGAACCAATTATTCCCCGGATCCTTTAAACGCATTCATACAATATAGCACTTTATTCGTTTGCAGGGATGATTCTACGCTCACAAGATAAAGTATTTTCTGCACTTCAGTATTAAGTTGCAGGCAGATCGTTGCTTTTTTGATCTACGGTTTGTTTTTCATCGCGTTCATGGTAATTTCCGGGAGCATCTCCAAGTAGAGTTTTCGTGCAATGCGGAGATTGGCATCCGCCGTCATTTTTTTGATGCGAAACAGGTCGATGAGTGGGAGGATTCCTCCAAGGCCAAGGGTAACAAGGTAGAGACAACCGTTGACCCAATCTTCAAGATAAAATCGATGGGCTCCGAGAAAACCAATAAAAAAGTTCAGCCAGAAGGCGATGGACGTGTTTTTTCTTTTCTCATTGTATTGACTGGAAAAACGAACCAGCTGGATAGCCGTCATTTCCGCGCAGTAGTTTTGGATTTCCACCAGTTCCTCCGGGCTGCAATCAGGGAAATTTTTTGCAATTTCTATCTTATCCACCTTGCCACCCCTCCTAATGTTATAAACT
>JAGPAO010000205.1 GCA_018063805.1 Synergistaceae bacterium
ATATCAATAACGGTCAGCATATCCGGGGAAAAAAAATCATAAATATTAGGCGCTCCAAAATAGATGGGATAGGCCAGTCCAAGAAAAGAATCTGTCAGTTTTTCCGTAAAATAATTTTTCTCCGATCCGTTTTCCAAAGCCAGATGGTACTTAAAAGGCTCAATCACCTCTACTTTATCGCGAAAATCGCGAATCCCTCGCCCAAAAATCTCTATACGATCTCCAAAATGCGGTTTTAAGTACTCCATGACAAAGGTGTATCGATCACGATGCCCTTTGTAATGCCTGGGGCCTGAAGTAACGACGGAAAGCTGCCTCTCCTTTGATATTATGCTTCGCCGTTTAAAGAAATCGTAATCTCTGCAAAAATCGGCCCCCGTTTGTACCCCTCCGTGGCTCCACCCTATATGCCACTGCAGCGGCAACCAACTCTCGATGGAGGGTATCTCCGAATAACGCTGCTGAAAATCAATAACAGTAGAAAACTGTTTTAAAAAGGCTCGTTCATCTTTTTTGGTCTTTCGAAAAGCAAGGGGCTCCATCGTCAAATAAACGATATTCTCCGGCGGACAGATCGTTGTTTCTGCCTCGATAAGATTATCCAAAATGAACCAAAAATCATATTCCCTCTCCACAGAATCATGAGGGGTAAAGTAAAAGGCACACTCCCCGAGCACCTTTTCCCGATTGGGAAGCTGGCGCTCCAGAGGATAGCTGCTATTTCTGCTTATTTTAATTTTCAGCATTTCTCTTTAGACCTCGTCCATGCGGCAAAGAAACAACAAGACGATTCTCTAGCACCCCTGCCCCTTCAAAAACCACTCCACTTGCAACCGAATCCCCTCTTCCATGGATGTCATCGGGTTATAACCCAAGAGCTGCCTCGCCTTGCTTATATCTGCGAAGGTGCGCGGAACATCACCCGGTTGCTGGGGTTTTCTTTGAATATGCAGCGAAACACCCGTAGCCTCTTCCACCATCTTGACTAACGCTCTCAATTCTACCGGAAAACTGTTACCGATATTGATCACTTGATATCCGTGCAACTCTTTCTCTACCGCCGCCAGTACGCCATTGACGATATCATCCACAAAGGTATAGTCCCGTGCACTTGTGCCATCGCCATACATATCAATAGCCTCACGCTTAAAAGCCCGCTCTATAAATTTAGCAATAGCCAAATCCGGTCTTTGCTTTGGACCGTAGACGGTAAAAAATCTAAGCGCAATAAAATCCATGCCATAAAGATGATGATAGACGCGCCCTTGCAACTCGCCGCTTACTTTCGAAGCGGCATAGGGACTTATGGGCTCTAATACATCTTCCGACTCAGACCACGGTACATTGGGATTCACCCCATACACACTGCTTGAAGAAGCAAAGATAAATTTCTTAACCTTTAAAACGCGCGAGAGCTCGAGCAACGCCTGCGTTCCGACTACATTGACATCCTGATACAATACGGGATTTATCAGGCTCGGCCGCACACCCGCCATAGCTGCAAGATGCACGACTGTATCAATGGATTCGTGTTCCTTCAGCTGATCCAGGCGCAGCGTACGGATATCCTCTTCCAACAAAACAAAGTTCTCAGCCTGTTTCTCGGACACCGCATTTAAAACGGCTTTAATGTTTTGGCGTTTTATAGAGGGAGAATAAAAATCGTTAAAATTATCAACGACAATGACCCTTTTATCGCTAGACAACAGCGCCTGTGTTAAATGAGAACCGATAAAACCGGCTCCCCCTGTAACCAAAACCGTACCAGACAAGCACTCCAACTCCCCTCTTTGTTAATCCGGATAGTTATATTTTTTCAGCTGTTCCTGCTCGTAGAATTTTGAAAATTTCATGAATCTCATGAAGGCTATATTGACTGCGTGAATGAACCCCCAAAAACCGTATAAAAAATAACGATCCAGGATGAAAAACTTAAAAAAGTTCAGCGACATCGTCCCCACCATCCGCCACGGAGAGTAATGCTTCCCCTCAACAATAGCGCGTTCAACCTGTCTATCCGTCGCAACATTCCGCTTCTGCACCATTTTGTGAATCGTCAAATAGGAATAGTGATACAAAAAACGCCTGAATTGCCCCGCCATTGCGGATTCTTTCACCTTGATGACATCATCAAAACCGATTCGTCCGCTCATTTGATAGGCATCTCTTGTGTAAAGCCGAATCAAATTATCGTGCTTAACCCAAGGGTTTGGCTTTGTCCGCCCCGGGTAAATCTCACCTCTTTTAAAGTAGTACCCCTCTTTTGTCCCATTTTTTCTGGCCTCGGCTATTTCGTCAAAAAGTCCCTGCGAAATCACTTCATCTGCATCCAGACGTAAGACCCACCTGTGGGTACACTGCTGCTCGGCAAAACTGACTTGATGGCCTATGGATTCCCATTTGTTATAGATAAATCGCGCGCCGTAACTCTTGGCGATTTCCTCCGTCTTATCCGTACTCCCTGAGTCGACAATGACAATTTCATCGACCAAGCCGCGCACCGAATCCAACGTTTTGGGCAAACGCCGCTCTTCGTTCATAGCGACAATATAGAGCGATAGCTTCTCAATGTGCATACAACGCACCTCTTAATTATAAAGTTAGGTCATTCAAAATCCGTTTGATATTTTAACATACCGATTTCGCGTTATCGTTCCCTATCTCCCCAATGATCCAGCATCCAATAAGCGGCACGCTGTGCCTCGTTAAACACCTGTTGCCCTTCCAAAGCACTTCCCTCTTCGTCACCGAATAAAGGTGCTTCCCGCCACTGCTCTTTAACCCATTCGCTGAATTCAATGAGATAACCTCGTTTACGGAATTCCTCAAATACACGGTTAAACCTGGGAATACCGACGAGCGCGCGGCGCGGTGCCAGCCCATTATCGATCAAAAAAGCGCTGAAAGCTTGTAGCCTGGCTCTCAGACCGCTATGTCTGTCCGTGCGCAAGAGCACGACGCGATGCCCTGCAGTAATCGCCTCCGAGACCATGTTGACCGAGTCCTCAGTGCAAAATATTTCATCACACAAACCCAACATTCCCGGGACGGGATTGGAGGGATCCTGTGATGCCAAAAGGAGAAAACGAACATCCGACCTTCCGGCAATCAGTTGGCGAATGGCATCCTCTGCCTCGGGGGACGTCCGGCGCGAAGTCGCGATGTACAAATCCGCACCTTCTCGCTCTGCTGCCTGAAAAATGCGCCCCAAAGTCCGCTGAACCCAGCGGCGCCCGATGCGATAGTTCGCATC
>JAGPAO010000206.1 GCA_018063805.1 Synergistaceae bacterium
GGATATAACCTTTAAATTGCGGCAACCGGGTCAGCAGTTTTCCCTCTTCCACAATGGAAGCAATGCTCCGAGGTTGAATCACTCGTCCCTGATGGGAGGAAAGAGCGCAAAAAGCACACTCTCCAAAACATCCCCTCTGGCTGACAAGGCTAAAAGCCACCTCATCAAAAGCGGGAACCCCCTCTTTTTCATGCGAAGGGTGAATACTTCTCATATAGGGAAGGGCATAAACCGCATCCATTTCTTCCACTGTAAGAGGCGGCGATGGCGGGTTTTGAACCAAAAACCAGGCACCTTGATCTTGAACCAGCTGTTTTCCGCTCAAGGCGTCTTGCTCCAAAGAAAAGAGGCGGAACGCCTCGGCAAAAGCTCGTTTATCCCGGCATACGGCATCAAAAGAAGGAAGTTCTACGGCATCCGAAGCATCCTCACGAACGTGTGTCTTCCAGCAAGTGCCGCGTACATCTCGAATGGCGGAGACGGGAACGCCTTCAGAGAGCATCCGGGCGACGGATTCCAACGGTTTTTCCGCCATACCGTAAATCAAAAGATCCGCTCTGGAATCGATCAAAAGAGAACGCCGCACATCATCGGACCAATAGTCGTAATGCGCAACGCGCCGAAGGCTCGCCTCAATCCCTCCAATAATAAGCGAAACGTCCTTCCAGAGTTCGCGCACTCGGTTGCAATAAACGAGCGTGGCCCGATTAGGACGCATCCCCCCCTTCCCTCCGGGGGAATAACTATCGCTGCGCCTTTTTTTCCCGGAAGCCGTAAAATGATTTAGCATCGAATCCAAATTACCGGCGGCCACCAACACCGCTAAACGCGGTTTTCCCATCCGGCAAAAATCATGCGTTGATCTCCAATCAGGTTGTGGAATAATCCCCACGCGATACCCCATTTTTTCAAGCCAACGCGAGACAATCGCGTGCCCAAAACTCGGGTGATCCACATAGGCATCCCCGGAAATAAGAAGAAAATCTAAACTGTCCCACCCTCTGGCATTCATTTCCTCGCGCGTGGTGGGTAAAAAATCCCGATGATTCATTCTCCTACCTCTGCATTCTTCCATTATTTAAGTTCCCTGCCGCTCGTATGTGGCTCAGCCAATACAGGAACATCAAGATCATAACACTAAAACAAACGCGGCGAATTAAGCGAAAAAGTCCTATAATGATATTTTAATCCATTCAGGAGGTGTTGTTCATGGAAAATCACTCATTGTTGCAGATTTTTGACGTTATTAAGACAAAGGAGTTTGTCGATCTGACGCATGCATTCGACCGAAATATCCCGCATTGGCCCGGTTACCCTGAGGAGGAGATAAAAACGATCTTCTACCATGATGAGGGCGTCGGATCGCTGGGGCATGGTTTTTTTGCGCAGCAAATCAATATTGTAACCCAGTGGGGAACCCATATTGACACCCCCAACCACTTCCACCGCGGGGCTCGCTCCCTTGAACAGATTAACGTTAAGGAGCTTCTCTGCCCTCTCGCCGTTCTGGATATCCATGAGCAAGTCAAAACCAATCCAGACTACGTTGTCACGCTCGCGGATCTTGAGGCGTGGGAGAAAAAACACGGCCCAATCCCGAGGGAGGCCTTCGTCGCACTCAGAACGGATTGGTCCAAACGCTGGCCGGATAAAGATCAATTTAAAAACGTCAAGGCGGACGGCGTCCCCCACTCCCCCGGCTGGAGCATGGAGGTTCTGAAGTTTCTCTGTGAGGAACGGCACGTCACCGCTGTGGGGCACGAGACCACGGATACAGACCCCGGTTTCTTGTCGAGCAAAGGTGATTTCAGAGGAGAATCCTACGTGCTGGAAAAGGATATTTATCAGATCGAAATGCTGACGAATCTGGATCAACTCCCGGAATGGGGAGCGTTGATTGTCGTTGGGTTTCCCAAGGCAAAAGGTGCACCCGGTTTCCCCGTAAGAGCCTACGCCATTTTGCCTTAATTTTTTAAACCTATTTTTAAACACGATACGAATGGGCAGTGTTCTTGTACTGCCCATTCGTATCGTGCGTGTTCTGTCCTTGATATACCTGAATTACGTTTGACAATCCAAACAATATGATCCACAATTTGTCGGCTGTTAAAAGACTAGAGGTGATCTGTCGTGGAGAATAAAAATAAATTCTATCAATTCATGAGATATTTTATCGGCCTATTCCTTCTCCTTTTTATTGCAAGGCTGGGGTACGGTTTCTATACTACGCCCAATCAAATAACGAAAAGAAGTCCAAGGGATATAAACAGGAGTGTGCATGAAAGCTCGTTTCAGATCTCCAAGAGAAACTACGCCAGTGACAGCTACAAATACAAAGCCGCTGCGCCTTCATCTGCTGCCATGCCCCATATGAACCAGAAGTACGAAAAAACAGCGGATGTCGCCTCCAGCAGCGGTAATTTTGAAAACGATGATAAGACAATAAGAACCGTGATCGAAAAGCATAACGGTATTATTCAATACGAAAACAAAAGCGGATTGGAAGGAGCAAGGGTTTTACAGCTGCTGATCGGTGTTCCGCCCTCAAAATTTGACGATTTTTATCTCGCTCTGCAAAAAGTAGGAATCGTCGATTCCAAAAATATCACCAAAACGGATAAGACGAACGAGTTTTTAAACTTAAAGGCACAACGCGCTTCACTTGAGAGCACACTCAAAGCTCTCGTCGAACTAAAAAGCCACAATGGGCGCATTGAGGAGCTCATTTCTCTTCAGGAGAAAATACTGGAGATAGAAAAGAAACTCCAGGAATTGGGCGTTATGTTGGGAGAATACGATGAGGTTAATGAATTCTGTTCCGTCAAACTTGTTTTAAACGAGAACAAAGATATCTTGATCTATCCCCCTCATATCGTAAAGAGGCTTATGATTGCCTTTACTTGGGCCATTAAAGTCTATCTCGCCCTCAGCGTAGCCCTCTTCTTTGGCGCACTGGCGATCCATTTTATTCTGCTAATCATAGATAAAATCATGATTTGGACAAATAGACTAAAAAGATAAAGGGGAAGAAAAAAATGAATCTCAAAAAAGTTTCGAATACGCATTTGGTTAAGGGAGAGGATCTTAACCATCACGGCACACTTTATGCAGGTCGCGGAGTGGAATGGATGGTAGAAGCCGGATTTATTGTTGCTTCAATGGCGACAGGAGATCCTAACATCGTCTGCATGCGCATCAACAGCCTGCTTTTCAGAAAACCGGTCCCAAAAGGTCAGATGGTTACTCTTG
>JAGPAO010000069.1 GCA_018063805.1 Synergistaceae bacterium
ATCAAAAAAGAAAAGCTGACCCCAATGGGCAGCCCCGCGTTCGTGAAACCAATGAACAGGGGAATAGAAGAGCAAGAACAAAACGGAGTCACCGTCCCCAGCAAAGCCGCCAACGTATTGGCAGTGAAGCCGTTAAACCTCCCCAAGATTTTCTTGGTTCGCTCCGGCGGGAAGTAGCTTTGAATATAGGATATTCCAAAAATCAATACGGACAGCAATATAAAGATTTTAATCACATCGTAAATAAAAAAGTGAATGCTGCCCCCCAGTCGAGTCTCCATATTAAGCCCCAGCACATTCTCGACAAACAGCTGAACGAGACGATGCAGCCACTCCATCTTTAATAATTGGTTATTGAGCCACGTAAACACAAACAAAAAATCATCCCCACTCTGCATTTATCAACTGAAAACCAGATATTCATGAACATCTATATCCATGCATGTTTTACCACACATATAGATAGTTGTCAATGTATAGGCGGTATCTGTAACTCTTCCCTCCAATAAAGAGGCTTCACGCCCTTTATCATCTATAATGTTCTTGTAAGACAATACAGTAACGGAGGTGGAGACATGTCCTGGAACTGGGCCGCATTGATGCCGCATCCGCCGATTCTCATCCCCGAAGTGGGGAAAGGGCGAGAAAGGGAAGCCGCTGTCACCTTAAATGGATCCAGGCAGTTGGCGCAAAGAGTTTCCGAAAAAAAGCCGGAATACCTGTTACTGCTGTCCCCTCATCAACCCTACGCACCCGGCGCGCTATTCATCAACGGGACAGAAAATCCGCGAGGTTCTTTGGAACCCTTTGGAGCGCCTTCCGTTGCCTTTCAGCTCCAGAGCCCCCTAGATAAGATTCAAGATCTCACCCGGCACCTTGCCGAACATCATTTCCCCATCCGCATCGGGCAAGCCCCTAATTTGACGCACGACCACAGCTCGATCGTCCCTCTCTACTGGCTTCGGCAGGTATGGGGAGATTTACCTCCGGTTATTCTCTCGTCACCGATAGGGCTCACCCCCAAAGAGGCATTTAAACTGGGGCAGATTTTAGCATCCTTCCATGACGAATCCCAATGGGGGCTTCTCGCCAGCGGCGATCTCTCACATCGATTAACGCCGAATGCGCCCGCAGGATACAACCCCTTTGGCGCGGTTTTTGACGAAATGGTGCTAACCGCACTGAAGACCCAAAACCCCAATCCCCTGATGGAACTGTCCTCAGAACAACTTGAAAGCGCGGGCGAGTGCGGACTGCGATCCGCGCTAACCCTGATGGGGCTCAGCCAAACACTGGGGCGATCGATTGACGTCATCTCCTACGAAGGCCCTTTTGGCGTAGGCTACTGCAATGCGCTTTCGGAAACGACGACAGACAAAATGAAGGAGATAATGACATGCTCTTAAGCGCGAACACGCATCCCTATCCCCGACTGGCACGCCTGACCGTTGACCACCTGCTGAAGAATCAACCGCTCCCCTCCTCCGGCATTGAAGTTGCGGAAGAAAAGTCGCTGTGGAACGAACCGCGGGCGTGCTTTGTCTCTATAAAAACAAAGCGCGGAGATTTGCGCGGATGCATCGGCACCATCCTCCCCGTCCAAACAAGTCTCGACCGGGAGATCATCGCTAACGCTATCTCTGCCTCCACCCGTGATCCCCGGTTCAACCCGATGACGGCAGCGGAACTCGACAACGTCGTGTTTTCCGTAGATGTGCTAAGTTTACCGGAGACAATAACGGACAGAACGATGCTTGACCCCGCTGTTTGGGGCGTCATTATCTCCAAAAACGGACGGCGAGGCCTTCTCCTGCCTGATCTTGAGGGCGTGGACACAGTAGAGCAACAGATTGACATTGCGGCGCAAAAGGCCGGGATCGACGACCTTAACGGCGCAGCCTTTGAACGCTTCCGCGTTGACCGCTACACAGAATCGGAGGCTTAACCGCAGCCATGATGAATATTCCAGCGCGTTGGTGGCAAAAAGAGGGAGAAAAAACACGATGCACGCTCTGCTTTCATCACTGCCTTTTGGCATCCGGAGAGAAAGGTATCTGCGGGGTTCGGATCGCAACCGAGAACGGGATGGATTCTCCTCTGCTGGGGCAATTCAGCTCCTGCGCCGTGGATCCTATTGAGAAAAAACCCCTCTACTACTGGAGACCGGGCTCATTCATCCTATCCCTGGGAAGTATCGGCTGCAACATGTACTGCCCCTTCTGCCAAAACTACGCCATTGCACAACCGGACTGCGCGGAGAAGATACCGCTTGCGGAAATAACCCCGCATGCGCTCGTGCAAAAAACAAAGCAGTTAAAGCTAAACGCCGTCGCCTACACGTACAACGAGCCGACGCTTCAAGCTGAATATATACTGGAAGCCGCCCCGCTCCTGAAAAAAGAAGATATCGCCACGGTGTTGGTCACAAACGGGATGTTTTCCTCTCAAGCCCTTACCGACCTGATACCGAGCATCGACGCGGCCAACGTCGACATCAAAACGTTTGATCCCGTTACGTATGCCTCTTTGGGCGGCTCGCTTGCCACCGCAAAGAAGAATGTGGCGCAACTGCTGGATGCGGGTGTGCATGTTGAGCTGACAAACCTTGTGGTTCCTCAAATAAGCGACTCTGTCTGCGACTTTGAAAACATGATCGACTGGATCGCCGATTTATCGCCCGACGTCCCGTTGCATATCTCTCGCTACTTCCCTGCATATCGGCACACCGCTCCACCTACGGATATCGCCCTTATGAAGGAGTTCTGCGCCATCGCAAAACGAAGGCTTTCTCGCGTCCATGCGGGGAACGTTCCTGATATTTCATAAAGCCAAGGGGGCATCGGCTCGTTATGAATCACGAGTCAGTGCCCCCTGATAGCAAGGAATAACCGTAAAACTACTTCACCAAATTAACGGCATCCTGCGGAATGTACGGCTCTATCGTGTTATGGAGACTGACGCCGGAGAGCTGCACTTCTCTTCCGTTCACAAACGCAATGCTCTTATTCATGGGGAAGCGATACTCGTTCTTCCCCTTTGTCGCGATAAGGACAGGATTGTTGGGGTCCGTTTTTGTGTCATAAACCACGGTTGCGCCCTTCTTTTCAAGAGCAGGAATAGCCACAACAAAAAGCTTTTTATTCAGCTTGTCCATGTCAATGCGGAGCGTATTCGCCATGTACTTTGCAACATCGGTATTCTCGATAACACCCGTGGGGCGCACTCCGTCCGGCGCATAGACACCCAAAATGACATCCTCACCCGTGTGCCCGTAGGTTGTAAAACCGATATTAGAACGTCGTGCCATCATCTCACCAACAGCAAGGTTGAGCTTGTTGGGTTTTGCCTTTTGGATTCTCTCGATTTCATCCTTGGTTAAATCGGAAATGCCGTAATAGTTCGCCACGACTTCGACAAGATTGCTTCTATCCTTAGCCATCAACGGCTCAAGGCCCTCTCCTGTGCGAATCGCCTTTTTCAACGGAGGAATAACGGTCTCAAAAGCAGTGGTGTCATAGTTGTAGTTCGTGCTCCTATTACCGATGGTGAGGCCGCTGTTGCCGTGATCACTGGTGACAATAACCACCGTATCCCTGTTTTTTTCGCGAAATCGACCGCTTTGGCAACTGCTTTGTCAAAAGCCAGGATATCGCTGACAATACCGACCGGGTCATTTTCATGCGCCGCCCAGTCAACCTTGGATCCCTCCACCATCAAGAAGAACCCCTTCTTGTTCTTGGAAAGAGTGTCTATTGCCTTCTCCGTCATCTCAGCCAATGAAGGCTCGTTGGAGGGGCGATCAAAATCATAGCGCATATCCACAGGAGCAAACAAACCGTAGTACTTATCGCCGGTGAGCTTCTTCATCTCATCCCTTGTGGTTGCATACTCATAACCGCGGGATTTCAGGATCTGGATCATATCCTCCCCGTCTTTTCTATTGGTGACGTAGCGCGTGCCGCCGCCGAGAACAACGTCCACATTGTTGTAGACCATCTGCTCTGCGATAATATCAAAGCTATTCCGGTAAGGCGTATGGGCTGCAAAGTCCGCCGGGGTGGCGTGCACAAACTGAACGGTAGCCACAAGCCCCGTCGATTTTCCCGCAAGCTTTGCCCCTTCCAAGACAGTCGCGACAGGCTTTCTGATGTCCTCTTTCTTCAGGGGAGCCAAACCGGGCATATTATTGACATCCGGCATGGTAGCAATAAAACCTGTATGTGATTTAAATCCGGTAGAAAACGCAGTGCTTCCAGGAGCTGAATCCGAAATAATAGAATCTGATCCATAAGTGCGAACCAAACCACAGAGAAGTGCATCCGATGCAAAGGGCTTCCCATCCTGATACCAACGCGCAAGGGTGTACCCCCCCACACTGGTTCCATCCGCAATTAAAATAATAACATTCTTAGCGCGAGATCCCTTTAAATTCTCGTGACCTGAAGCCAGAACACTTGATACAGAAGTGAAAAGTAGTGCTGTGAGTAAAAAAACCGCCGATCAGTTTCTTAAATCTCATCCAAATCCCTCTCTTCTTTTCAGTATGCGTTTCTGATATATCTGAATATACGGGAGCTTGGCGCAACTGTCAATAAGAGGGATCGCAACGAAAAAATTTATGATTTTCCAAACTAAATCACACCCAGAATACCGTTCAGAAAATAAGACACAAAGAAAAGCAACGCCACCACGGCAATAAGTATATTCACAGCGGATTGCTTCCGTTTTTTTAGCTGCAGCGTTAACAACACACATAAAAAAATAGCGGACAACTCTTTAACGTAGAGAGAGTACATCCAGACCGCATCTAATATTTCACTCATGTCCGTTTCTTTTTACCCCCCCAAAACTTTTTCACCCCATGCACATCCAAGAGCAAAGCCCCTTTTTTAGGACAAACCCCTTTATCCAAACAACGATAACAAGCGATGCAGTTGTGGCTTTCCACCACATCCATTTGAGTGATCGGCACAGACATGGGGCAGACTTTTTCACAACGCTTGCACTGCACGCAAAGCGCCTCGTTGCGTCTCAGCTTAAAAAGACGAAGCCGAGAAAAGGCTCCGGCAAAACAGGAACCGCTGCAAAAATATTTACAGTAAGGGCGTTCAACGAGAAGACCCGCAAGAGAAAAACCGGCAAACCAAAGAAAGGCAGGCCGCTCGTAGAGAGAAGGATCCATCCAGATACGAATATCCGGTGCATAGACAGAGGAAAAAGCAGCCCCTACCGATGTTGCGGCAAAGAAAAGCAACGCAGCCATGCTCACGTAACGCAAACAGGACAGGGCTTCATGAATTCTTGGCGGAATAAGGGTTCCGAACCGATTGGGACACAACCAACGACCTATCGAGGCCAAAAAGGACTGATAAATTCCATAAACACAAGCATACCCACAAAAGACCCGTCCCACAAAAATTTGAAGGACTTCCATCAGAACAAACAGCACAAACGCCCATTTCCAATTAAAAACGGCTATTAAGAGAAACAAGAGGGCGGCAAAAAATCGATACCCCCTCATTATTTCTTAACAGCAGCCTTGTCCAAAGCCTTTCTCACTGCCTCTTTAATCCCATTGCTGGTCATGGTCGCACCCGAAATAGCGTCGACATCCACACTTTGTTTCTGCAAAATAGCCTTGGGAATCAGGCGAAAAGCCTTCTCGTAATACTGCGGCCCTCTTTCGTTATGGGAAAGGATCTGAATATTCGACATCAGCCCTTTTTTCAGGGTAACGGCGACCTTCAACCCTCGCCCATAACCGACTCCTATGCCCTCATAAACACCGTCCGCATAGTTGACGGCATAACCGCTTCCGGCAAAACAACTGAGAAAAAACAACAACCCCAAAGAAAAGGCCGCTGCACTCCATATTTTTTTATTCAACTTTATACCCCCGATTTCAACTGATATTTATCAACTTTAGCTAAGTAATCTATCAGAATGACGAGGGATGTCAATCGTAGAAAGCGCCTATCTACAACTGCTCATGTTTCAGCACGGCCTTCATAAAAGCTGGCAGATCCTGCGGCCTACGGCTGGAAATCATATTCCGATCCACTACAACGGCTTCATCCACCCAAATGGCACCGGCGTTAATAAGGTCATCCTTAATGCCGGGTGTAGAGGTCATTGTATACCCCTTGCACACGCCCGCCGAAGCGGCCATCCACCCTCCGTGACAAATATGCGCCACCAGTTTTCCCGCCTGCATAAACTCCCGAGTCAATTCCTTGACCTTATCAAGCCGACGCAGTTGATCGGGGGCGAATCCGCCGGGAAGGATCACCCCATCAAAATCCCTCTCTTGCATGTCCTCGATCGCCGCATCGCTCGTGCAGGGGTATCCGTGCTTGCCCGCATAAATGGCCCCCGCTTTGGGTGCCGCAATCACCACTTCCGCTCCCGCTTCTTCAAGCCTCAGCTTGGGGTACCACAGCTCCAAATCCTCATAGATATCTTCAACAAAAACAAGATAACGCTTGCATTCTACGCTCATGCAAATTCCCCCTTTTTTCATTGTTATTTTAATTATACGCTTTATGGACTAGGGAACGAGGGGACAATTCCTCTAATGGAACAGAATTCACAAAGAGATCCGACCTCGTTAAAAGATTCTAAGTAACGCTTCAACTTACTCCGTTCTACCATGTAAATCATACGTTTAATGTTGGAATTGTTATCAAAATTCCTCTTTGCTTTAATTTCCTGCTTGTTTTTTGCCAATTTTTCTCCAATTTATATATCCATAGATATCGTTTGCAATAAAAGTTATAAAGCAAACTACAACTGATAAATACTTAAAGTTTTCAATAGAAGCCAAAATCCATAAAAAAATCAGGACTATATCGTTTGCAACGTATCCAATAGCGTAGTAGGGGTTTCTTTTAATTGTTAAATAAACGGCTACAAAACTTGTTGTCACTGAAACAGTACTAAGGATTATATTTGATGTGTTAAGTGCTTTTAAAACAAAGTAAAATATAGCTGTTACAAATATAGCTATAATAAACATAAATGATGTTTCCTTTTTGCTAATGTAATTTATTTGCACTTCGGCTTTATTGCCGTTGTATGGATTTCTCATCCAAGTGATTAAGGCAAATACAGCCATTGGCATTGTCATCCCAAGGTAAGTTATCATCTCGCCATAATAAGAAAAATCAAAGGAAATAACACCATAAAACAAACTAAATATCACCATCAAAAATTGCCCAACAGGATTCCCCTTGGCATTAAATATTAGTGATGTCACCCCGATCAATGATGCGGCAAGCGTTAAATAACTTTCGCTGTTAAAAAAATAAAAAGATATAATAATTACGATTACGGAGAAGCTCCACAAGAAAATTTCACCTTTAGAGAAGTAGCCTATTATTGATTTTAATTTCATAACACAACCTCCAAAAAAAATAAGCATCTGCCGACACATCTTCATAGACCTAATGATGTGTAAACAAATGCTTTTAACATTCCTACCCGGTGGTAGATTAAATATATATATTGATTATAACGCAGATAGTATAAAAAACAATATCACAACATCCACCAAATCTCCATTACCTTATCCTCCCTGCCAAAAACCTCATGAAATTCTCTTTTGGAAAAGCGGAAACGCATCCCAAAGCAGCCAAGCACTTTTTTGAGTGTGTTATCCGCGGTTTCCCGGCTAGTGAACACACGACAATTGCCACAACATCGGAAATTTTGTGGGCGAGATGAATCGAGGGTGAAGGTGCTTTGAATGCTATTCAAGTAAGCATTGGATTTGCACCAGTCTGCTCCACGCCGTTTTAAGTAATCGAGCACTGAAGGAGTTGCAAATCACTACGGCGGTTTTTCTCGCGTGTTTGCTGATGCATGCCACGGCAGAGAAGAGATGGAATCTCAATTTCTTCGGACGGCTGTTGCGATAGGAGCCCGGCAGGCAAAGCCGTTTAATCAAACTCAGCATGTTTGCGCTGAGGATTGCGATTTGCCACCATGCCGCATTGGCACCAAGGGCACTCGTGACTATATGGCCTCCGGCAAGTTCGTTTTTCAAGATGTGATCGATTTCTTCGCTTTTGTCGCAACGCTCCCGGTGCCACAATACGTAGGTGCTGTCTGTGTATTTCACGCCGCTACCGGCTGTGCGAGCTCCGATATGCTTATCGATTGCGTGATTGATTCCAAATCTCTTAAAAATCTCTTCGGCGAGGATCACGCCGCCCACCGAACTGTACGTCTGATTTACATTTTCGCTCTGGAATTTTACGACTGCTTGCTTCATAATAGATGCACCTTGCTGATGAAGATGTTTTGGTCACGCAACACATCTTAAACGCTCTTGGAGCCTTACGCCAGCGGGGTTTTGCTTTTTTTTATTGGTGGAGATTAGGGAAAGATTCTTTGTCCGATGAACTTTTATAAAAATCCCAAAGGGACAAAAGCAGAACAAGCATCCAGCGCGTGAAGATAAATAAATTCCGTGGTATAATCCAGAAATAAAAAGGGATCCCGCCGGAGAGGTTAGCGGAAATCCCAAGCCTGACTGAGCGGCTAACTCAGCCGGGATTTACAGGCTAAGTTATGGATGAACAGCGCGGATAAAATCCGCAACCGGCGTTTTTTCGGTCGCTAGCATGGTTTAGTGGCGTTTATCCGTATCATTGTGGTTTTAAGAGCGTTCTTTTTCTTGATTCGCGAGGTACTCGTCAAATCTGGATTTAATAACCGACACCTTGGGGCCGTAAATCACCTGAACGGCGTCGCCGTTTTGCATCACGCCGACAGCACCGGTGGATTTAAGGATATCTTTATTCACGAGAGATCCGTCTTTGACATTAACCCTTAATCTCGTGATGCAAGCGTCCACGCTCACGATGTTGCCCGCTCCCCCAAGCCCTATCTCTATTTTAGAGGAAACATCGTCCTCTTTCGTCGGTTCCGCCGTTTCTTTTTTGTCCTCGTTACTTTTACCCTTATCGTTTTTTGCGTCGTAATCGGATCGCGTGTACAGTTTTACCCCCGCGTCTTCGTCCTCTCTTCCCGGCGTCTTGAAGTTGTATTTGAGAATGAGAAACCTGAAGAGAAAAAAGTAGATGGGGAAGTAAAACACACCGACAAGGACAATGTAAAGCCAGTTGGTCTTCGCTTCGCCTTGCAAAATCCCAAACAGCAGCAGATCGATAAACCCGCCCGAAAAGGTCATTCCGACCCCTACTCTAAAGATATACATCAGCATAAACGATAATCCAGCAAGCACACAGTGGATGGCGTACATCATCGGAGCCACAAACAGAAAGGTGAACTCTATCGGCTCGGTAATGCCCGTTATGATCGCCGTCAGAGCTGCCGATAACAGCAGGCCGCCAACGAGCTTTTTCTTTTCGGGTTTCGCCGTCACATACATCGCCAGCGCGGCACCCGGCAGACCAAAAATCATGAACGGGAATTTACCTGCCATGTATCGAGTAGCCTCGGCGTTGAATTTCAGGACGGTGGGATCCGCCAGCTGGGCAAAGAATATTTTCTGAGCGCCCTCAACCAGTTGCCCGTTGATGATCATCGATCCGCCAAGCCCTGTCTGCCAGAAAGGCATGTAGAAAACGTGATGCAGCCCAAACGGGATGAGCGCCCTCTCGGTAAGACCATAGAGAAAAGTTCCGAAATAGCCCGTTTCATTAACCAGGCTTCCAATCGTATAAATCCCATTTTGGACCATGGGCCATATATAGTACATGACGATACCCACAACCACGTAGACCAGTGAAGAGATGATCGGCACAAAACGGCTTCCGCCGAAAAAGGCGAACACCTGCGGAAACTCTATCTTGTGGTAGCGGTTATGAAGAGCTGCGACTCCAAAACCGACGAGAATACCGCCGAAAACCCCCATTTGAAGAGATATTATCCCTACGGTCGAGACCAGTGAACCCGCATGGAGGGCATCGGCGGCAAGCTTGCCGTTAATACCGAGCATCGCGTTGATCGTGGCATGCATCACAAAATAGGCCACCGCTCCGGAAAGTGTTGCGACCTCTTTTTCCGAGTTTGCCATGCCGGCGGCAACCCCCATCGCAAACAGAATAGGCAGGTTCGCGAAAACGATATCTCCCGCGTTTTTCATGATGCTTAGAAGATTAAACAGCAGTGTTCCGGGCCCCATAACCCCCATCAGGCCATAGGACGTCAACATGGTTTCGTTCGTGAATGAAGCTCCTATGCCAAGCAAAAGCCCTGCCACAGGTAACAAAGCAATAGGCAACATAAAAGCTTTTCCCACTCTTTGAAGAACGCCAAAAATCGGACTGCTCATACGAAACACCTCCTGATTTATTTTTTATTTTCTGTGTGTTTAACAATTATACAGCAAACAATAAAAATATATTTGCATAGCCGTTTTATTTAAAATTAAAAATAAATATCATGTGCACTGTGTGAAAAATCATCTTGGCGTCATTCTCAAAGTTCAGTAGGCCCCTTTCTTTAGC
>JAGPAO010000207.1 GCA_018063805.1 Synergistaceae bacterium
GTGAGATCCCCTGCGTGCTCCGGGTACAGGGCAATGCCTACGCTCATGGTGACATTATAGGTGTCTTTTTCCGGACAGCTCACAAGAGTGTCAAACTCGCCTAAAAGGCGTTCGATAAAGTTCTCAAGCTGAGAATACTTTTTATCCGTCGGTATGACAATGACAAATTCATCGCCGCCCAAGCGGGCCGCAATATTTATGGGCGCACTGATTGCATCGGACTCGGCCATATTTAAATCAGTCATGCCCATAAGGTAAGCGGCGACAGCCTGCAGCACCCGATCCCCGGCCTCATGCCCCGCGCTGTCGTTTACAAGTTTAAAATTATCAAGGTCGATAAACAGCAACGCGAAAAACGGCTCTTCCTCTTGGGACATGTGTTTCTGCAATTGCTCAAGTAAATAGGTCCGGTTGGGCAAGGATGTCAGCGCATCGAAGTACGCCATTTGGTTGATGGTGTCCTCAAGCATTTTTCGTTCTGAGATGTCAGAAATGGCACCGTTGATGCATATCGTCTTGTTTTGGTTGTTGATGCTGGCCGTTCCTCTAATTAAGACCCATGTCACGCGCGGAGTGTCCGTTAATATTTCCATTGAAAAAGACGTCTCCAGCCCCTGTTCCATTCTCTCAATAGTCAGCTTTAACTCATTGGACATGGTTTGGTTAAACAACGACAGAAAGCGGAATAAGCCCATATTCTCGGCCAACGTCGGTATGCCGACCATTGCACCGAAGATATGGTTCACATAGATAGACTTATCCAAGGTGGAATACTCAAACACGGCCTCTTGTATTCCTGCTATTGCGAGCCGGTGAATTTCCTCAGAGCGTTTCATTTTTTCCGTGAGGGTTATGTTTTTCTTGAGTATATCGTATAACACGATGAATAAAAGCCCGAATAAAATACACACGGTGACGATCTGGAACGTTATATTTCTGTACATCGCGCGTTTGAGCTGCACAAGATGCGTGTCGCTGTAATCAGCTGCAAGCACGGCGACAACGTTGTCGTCTGCATCTTTAGCGGGTACAAGGATTGTGATATAGTTCCCCCATTTGTCGGATAAATTCACGTATTCCGCCTGGCTCTCACCGGATAAAATCCTGTCTGCTTCCCTGGGGTAATCCTCATAAAGCGTGTTCACTCCCGGGGCTTCCTCTTCATCGGTGTCAAGGACGAAGTACATCTTGCCCTTTTCTTTCCGCATGGTATAGATATAGGTCATATTAGCCCTTTTCGCCAAATCTCTAAGCTTGTTCAGGGTCATGTTGATTTGAGGTTTTTGATAATCCTTAAGCTCGCGGACCTTCTCGTGTTCTCCGACATCAATCATGAGAGAAGCGGCTTGAGCCGTAGCGTAAAGTTTTTCCTTGACACTCGTCTCAAGTATAGCGAGGGCTTCCGTTAATGATTTATAAAATACAGAGACATTAATGAGCACCATCAAGGTCAAAAAGGCGGTAAAGCCCAGTAGAAAGAATGTCCCGAATCTTTTACTGTGATTGCTATGTCTCTTCTGCATGCTATTTCTCCCAATTGCGAATATGCGAGTCAATCTGCCGTCATCATAAGTTCCATACTGCTCTTGCAAACGTTACCTCATTATATATTAAAAACATAGATAACTCCCTTAATTTTTTCTGTCCTGCTGCAATGCGATCTTTGTGAACACCCGGCAGGTTGCCGCAGATTTTTGGGGCATATAAAAGAACTCCTGCATTCTGCCGAGGCGGAAAGAGGAGTTCTTTAAATCCATCAGGAACGGATAGAGCCTACAGGCTCTTTAAATTTAACAATTTTTCAATGGCTGCAATCTGAACACAGACGCAGAAAACCTCCATCGCGGTCTTAAGTTCGTCAATAGGCGGAAAGGAGGGGGCAATGCGGATATTTCTATCCAGCGGGTCTTTGCCGTAAGGGAACGTCGCTCCTGCGCCCGTCATGACAATGCCTGCATCTTTGCACAGAGAAACGGTGCGCTTGGCGCATCCTTCCTCGGTGTTCAGACTCACGAAATAGCCTCCGCTTGGAGTCGTCCAAGTGGCGACGCCTTTGCCGGAGAGCTCCGTTTGGAGCGTGCCCAGCACCACTTCAAATTTGGGGCGGAGAATTTCCGCCATCTTCTCCATATGAGCCAAAACGCCGTTTAAGTCCTTAAAGAAGCGAACGTGGCGCAGTTGGTTGAGCTTATCCGGCCCGATCGTTTGAATCGTCAGTCTCTTGCGGATAAAATCGCAGTTTGATTTTGACGAAGCGATGGCGGCCACAGCAGCACCGGGGAAGCTTATCTTTGAAAAAGAGGTGAAAATAAGCGGCATGTTCGGATTGCCCGCCTTCTCGCACTCTCTTAAAATGTTGGGAATAACGGGCCTTTCGCCGGAAAAATGGTGTATGGTATAGCTGTTATCCCAGTAGATGCGAAAATCCACCGCTGCCGGTTTTAAATTCGCAATGCGCCGCACCACTTCGTCCGAGTAAACGTAACCGTCCGGATTGGAGAACACGGGGACGCACCACATACCCTTTATCAGCGGGTCGCTAGCGACCAATCGTTCGACGGTGTCCATATCAGGGCCGTCTGGAGTCATCTCTACGGGGATCATCTCTATGTGGAAATACTGACAGATCGAAAAGTGCCGATCGTATCCGGGGACGGGGCAGATAAATTTAATGGTACCCTGCTGTTGCCAAGGTACACCGTCTCTGACGCCGTGTGATACATTGACGGCGATGTTGTCAAACATCATTTTCAAGCTGGAATTTCCGCCCACGACCACTTCATCTCGGTCAATTTCCAAAATATCGGCGAAGAGCTGCTTCATTTCGGGGATGCCGTCCACGCCGCCGTAGTTTCTGCAATCGATGTTATTGCTCGACATGTAGTCATCCTTTGCCAGGCAATTCATCATCGCGCCGCATAAATCCAACTGATCGGCCCCCGGTTTGCCTCGGGACATATCCAACTTTAAATTTCGGTGGCAATAAGCCTCGTACTGTTTCTGAAGGCTGTGGTAAATGCGAACCAACTCGTCCTGTTCCAATTCATAATAGGGGGGCATGTGCGTTCACCTCAATAGGGATTAGAGTATGTGTCTTTTGCTGGTTTGTGCTGCTCTCTATTTGTTGTCGGGAGAGCTTTGCTTGCGCGAATAGAGGCAACATTTCGATTAAAAATTATAACAGAACGAGAATACGGCAACAAC
>JAGPAO010000208.1 GCA_018063805.1 Synergistaceae bacterium
CCATCGTCATCCCCCAGCGATCAAGAGCATAACCGAGAGGGGCAGCTGAACACATGCTGCCGATGTGACCCAACCCAAAATTAATCCCCATTAAAATGGGCTGCCATTTGAGGGGAAAAGCAAAAAGTGTGTATAAAATAAGCCCGGAAAAAATAGGAGCCAAGCCCAACCCACAGAGCAAGCGCGACAGAGCAAGCTGAGGCACACTACTGACATGAGCCATTAGCATCATACCCAGCGCCGCGACAAAAAGTCCGACGGCACTGATCTTTGCCGGACCGAAGTGAGAGTTCACAATGCCGGAAACGGGCTGCATCAGCGCATAAGCATAAAAAAGCAGGCTGGCTGTAAAACCCGCCATGCCCGCGCTCATTCCCAATTGCACGGAAAGGTCGGGATACACAACACCGGCAGACAGGCGAAAACCACTCGCTAACATATACGCAATCGATAACAATAGGTAAAAAACGACCCGCAAAAAGAACCCTCCTCAGAATATAAAAGAACCCGTATAACGCCGGGTGATTTTGACACGTTGATAAAAAAATAAGCGCTGTGCCAATTTTCCGCGCAGCGCTTATTTTACTATAAGAATTCTCTAAAGAACTAAATTTCTTCGAAGCTTTTTATTATTTAGATCGTTCGCTCGTTCCCTTGGACGATATCCAAGGACATATTTCCGGCCCACTCATGAAAAGCGGGATCGTAACTGCGAGCGTTCTTGTATCCTGCGAGACGGAAGATCATCGTCATGAAAGAGGAGCGCACACCCGCTGTATCGTAAAGAACGATGTCTTGATCCGCACTGGTTAAACCATACTTTTCAATGATACTCTTCAGATCCTCAATAGGAAGAATTGTGTAATCCTTGGCGAAAACGACATCCATAGGGAGGCTGATCGCTCCGGGGATATGCCCGCCGCGTTTTTCCTGGAAAGGACGAATGGCTCCCGCATATTCAGGAGGGGTGCGGACATCGACAATAGCAACATCAGGACGTCCGATATTCGCCACAACCCACTTGGTATCAACGTTGTATCCGGGCTCATATTTTGCAATCTTCAAGGAAGTCGGTTTCGCTTTATACGCGATATGATCTGTTTTCCCCTTTACAGCACGCCAGCCCATGAAACCACCGTCCAGCATACGCGCATTTTTGATTCCTGACATGCGAAGAATCCAAACAACCCAGCCACTCTGTCCCCAATCCCCTGCATCGCCGTAAACAACAACCGGTCGTTTCCCATCAATACCTAAAAGAGACAAGCGCTTTGCCATCGTCTCGGGACCGACAACCGCTCCCCAACCGGGCTTTCCCGCAGTACCCGCCATATTGGCAAAATAAGTCCACTCGGCATTGACAGCTCCTGGAAGGTGCCCCTGCTGGCCGGTATAGAGCGACTTGGGGCGAGCATCAATCAGCACAACCTTTCCAAGGTTCGCTTTAAGCCACTCGGGGGTAACTAGCAGTGATTCCCTCGTCTCTGTGGCAAAAGCAGAAGCGCAGAAAAGCGCCATGACAGCGATGGAGAGCAGTAAAATACGGACAGATCTGTTCACAATATCATACCCTTTCAAGGTGAAGATTTGTCCCCTTAAAGGGGACCTATAGAAAGTACCAGAGAGCGGAGGGGCAAACTTCCGCAATACTACGGGTTCAACACTCCCGGGGCAGGATTTTTCGATATAAACGCTCTGTATCCGCAGCCATCTCTCCTTGATCGGGGATTTTTATAAAATAGCAAGGTAATTTTGCGTGACCGGAAATAACATCCTGTATTCTTTGCGCCCACTCAACGATACTTCCGGGGGGCAAAAGCCCTTCGTGAGTTCCCAGCAACTCCGCAACCGCTTCAATATCGGAGGCAAGCACGGGGCACCCGGCACGCACCGCCTGCATAAGGGAAAGCCCCATCCCTTCATTCATCGAGGGGAATAAAAAAAGATGGCTGCGGGAAAGCCACGTCTCCACGTCTTCACAAAAACCGTGAAAGTGAACTTTTTCCGAAAGACTCAATGCTTCCGCTCTGCTTTCCAGTTCTTTACGCTGAGGCCCATCCCCCAAAATATCCAGTTCCCACGCACCGGAGACAGAAGAAAGTGCTTCCAACAACACCTCCACGCCCTTGAGCCGTGTTAAACGCCCCACGTAGAGAAAACGCCAGGGGGGAGGGGGCGAAACCGCACGTGCGTGCGGTTCGTCGGGAAGAGCATTTTGAATCACAACGCATTCTTGAGGCAAGCAACCGACGAGGTGTTCCTGCACCGTTCTGCTGATACTGATGACCGCATCCGCAGAGCGTAGAGGGCGAATACCGTAATTGAGAGAGTAGCGCGCATGTGCCGTCGCTACCCACGGAACACCGGTGAGCGCATGGACAACCCATGCAATCCACGCGGGAACACGGGAGTGAACATGCAATAATTGCCACCTCTGTGCCCGAACCATCCGTGCGATCTTGAGCGCACAAGATAAAGCAATCAGCGGGTTTTTACGATGAACGGGCAACATACACTGCTGAACGGAAGAGGGAAGGAGCGAGGAAAGTTTGCCTCCATGAGACACCACGCAGAGGGAGTGCCCTCTTTTTTCCAGCTCTGTAGTAAGAAGGAGCACGTGGCGTTCCACCCCTCCCTCCTCAAACTCCGGAAGAATGTGCATTATTTTCATGGTTAAAGCCCCCGCATCATTGTATTCATCCACCTTCGCCAGCCTTGCATTTGTTTCTTAGGGTGCAAGGTTACGGGAACAGAAGCACTAAAGTGAGGGTTTCTTTGCAAGTAATCGACACAAAAATTCTCAATAAACGAAAACAAATTATATTTATCAAGAACAAGGTCTCGCGCCTCACAAAGGAAGGGCAATCTTTTTTCATAAATGTCCTGATCCAGTATCTGTTCAATGATAGCGATTGCCTCTTTAGGTTTATTAATATCAATAACGGTCAGCATATCCGGGGAAAAAAAATCATAAATATTAGGCGCTCCAAAATAGATGGGGTAGGCTAGACCAAGAAAAGAATCCGTCAGTTTTTCCGTGAAATAATTTTTCTCCGACCCGTTTTCCAAGGCCAGATGGTACTTAAAAGGCTCAATCACCTCTACTTTATCGCGAAAATCGCGAATCCCTCGCCCAAAAATCTCTATACGATCTCCAAAATGCGGTTTTAAGTACTCCATGACAAAGGTGTATCGA
>JAGPAO010000209.1 GCA_018063805.1 Synergistaceae bacterium
CTGTTTGCGGATATGCGTACGATCCCGCAGTGGGAGATCCTGATTCTGGTGTGGCGGCCGGTACATCATTCCAAGACATCCCTGATGATTGGGTTTGCCCTATTTGCAGTGTCGGCAAGGATCTATTTGAAGAGGAATAAAATGCACGTCAGTTTGACGGACGACAAAGAGGGCTCCTTAAGGAGCCCTCTTTGTCGTCCGTGATTATTGCAATAATTTTTTAGCCGTATCAACCAATTCTTGTTCTGTTGCCATCATGCTTTCAAGGGTGAGAGTTCCCTTAGAGGGAACAGGGGTTATGAGACTTTTCCCCAGCACCGGATGATTTTCAAGGATAAAACGAAGACCGTCCTGGGTAACGATTCTGTAGGTGTTTCCGGATCCCAGAGGGCCGTCGTCATGGGATACATCTGCTCCAAGAGTCAGACGGATATCCGTTCCCTTTCCGCCTATCCAAATGGCGTGCACCCGAGCCCCGCTCGGGAGTCGATAATCTCTTTGAACCCAGAATCCCTGGACACCCGATACGGATTTAATCGTTGTTTTTTGTGCCGGAAAGCAGGTCCATACGTCCACATCCACCAGTGGATCGAATACGTTTTGTGCTGCAACGGTACCATCCGTCATGAAGCCAAGGAGAGAAAAACATAGCGCGCTAATACACAAAGTCCTTCTTAATATATTCATAAAAATCACCCCAAGATTATTATACAACTAGATCGCGCCTAATCGGAATGGTATGATGGACATCGTTACATCATGGAAGGAGAGAATGTATTGCCCCGCTTCAATATAAAAACATTTGGTTGTCAAATGAACGTCTACGATACCGATAGATTGAGAACGGCTCTTATGGGCCGCGAATGGGAAGAATCTTCAGAGCAGGATGCAGATGTTCTGGTGTTTATTACGTGCAGTATCCGTGCGAAAGCGGAACAGAAGGTACTCAGTGATTTGGGACGATGCGGGGAGCGTTGGAGACAGAGCGGAAAGCCGCGCGTGGCTCTTTTGGGCTGCATGGCTCAAAGAATCGGTAAAAAAACAGCCTTACAATGCCCGTGGATCTGTTTGGTGGCGGGGCCGCGTCACTTAGGCGTCGTTCCCGATGCGCTTCTCGAAGCTTACACCGAGGAACAACCCCGTCTTTATTTAGATGACGACCCTCGCGGATTGGAGGATCTTTGTACCCCGCCGCTAGAGAGAACGAATCAATACAAGGCTTTTGTGACCATAGCGCACGGCTGCGATCATTTTTGCTCTTATTGTATTGTCCCCTATGTGCGAGGACGTTTCCAGTCAAGAAGGGCGGAGTTGATTCTGAATGAGGCGAGAACACTGGTTGAATCCGGAGTTCGGGAGATTATGCTGCTGGGGCAAAACGTCAATAGTTATGGAAGCGACCTTGAAGGCCAGACATTTGCTCAGCTTCTGCAGGCGATGGCGTCTATTCCCGGTCTTCTGCGATTACGCTTTACAACGTCGCATCCCGTTGATTTTGGCGATGATATTTTAACGGTTATGCAGAACAACCCCGTCATCGCTCCAAGTATCAACCTCCCCGTACAATCGGGCAGCGATGTGATCTTAAAGGAGATGAACCGCGGGTACAGCCGGGCACAATACATGGAGGCCATAGGGCGGATTCGCGCAGCCATTCCGGGAGTTGCACTTACAACGGATATAATCGTGGGTTTTCCGGGTGAGACGGATCAGGATTTTCAGGATTCGCTTGAGCTGCTGAGGGGTGCGCGTTTTGATATGGCGCACACGGCATCCTACTCGCCCAGGGAGGGTACCGTAGCCGCAAAGAGGGAGGACGCCATTCCTCCGAATATTAAAGCGGCTCGGCTGGACGAGCTCAATCGCTTACAGGCTGCCATAGGGCTTGAAATTAACTTGGAGCTGGAGGGGCAGGTTTTGGATGTTCTCTTTGACGACAAGGCCGGTAAGGGAGAGGGGCTTTTGCAAGGACGGACGGCAACGGATAAGGTGGTCATCGTGCGCTCATCGGAGGAAAACTTGGGCAAAATACTGCCTGTTCGCATTAAAAGTGCAACGGCGTGGAGCTTGGAGGGGGAGATTGTATGATCGATTGGGAAAAGCCGCAACTGAAATGGTCGTTGATTTCAGCCGGAGTTCTCTGCTTTCTGATCGCTCTTTTTTTAGTGCATTCTTTTTCCGGGAAGTTTACCGTGAACACACCGCCGGAGGAAATTTCCGGTGACGAGGGGATAGTGGGAACTGTCTCATCGGCGGCACCAAGTAAAAATGCTTCTCCATGGGTTGTGTACGTTACAGGTTCTGTAAAGCAACCGGGTGTTTACGAAGTCCCCCCTGATTCTCGCGTGCATTACGCTGTAGAAAGGGCGGGCGGCTTTTCAGCAATGGCGGATCCGGAGGGCGTCAATTTAGCGGAAAAATTGTCCGATGGAGCGCATATCCGAGTCCCTGCAAAGGGGGAGGCCCATGCGAGCGGTGCCGGGAACGCTGCGGCTTCATCCACGGGAAGGGTGGATATCAACAGCGCCTCTGTTACCGAACTGCAAACATTGCCGGGTGTGGGGCCTAAAACAGCGGAGGCCATTATCGCCAATCGAGAGGCCATGGGGCGTTTTGTTCAGGTCGATGATCTGATGCGTGTGAAGGGGATTGGCCCCAAGCGGATGGAGCAGTTGCGTGAACTGGTTACCACTGGACGATGAGGGGGAGGGTGTTTTAAGAAGGGCTCCTGCGGGGTGCCTCTTCCTTTTTTATTGCCTGACGCTGCAATTGGGTCTTTCATCAGAGAGCTTTGTCTTGTCTGTCAGCGTCGCTTTTTTTGCGATGACAGGGTGGGTATTGCTCGGCTCGTACCCTTTCGCAAAGGGCAGTCCCCCCGTTTTATTCCTCATCCTTGCTTTTTCATTGCTCGGCGGCTACTCCATTTTCCTCAGAATCCATCAAGAAATTTCGCTTCCGCCTGTTTTACGGGGGGAGGGTGTTGTTCGTGAGATTCGCCCTTGGGGGCGCTCTACGGTTGCGCTGGCGGATTTTAAGGAGGGCC
Organism: Synergistaceae bacterium; assembly: GCA_018063805.1. Lineage (GTDB taxonomy): Bacteria > Synergistota > Synergistia > Synergistales > Synergistaceae > JAGPAO01. Next base: position 3,044 of record JAGPAO010000209.1, read on the forward strand.
GTTTTCTCTTAAAAGGGGAGGCGTCCGCATCCTTAAAAGCGGGGGACCGTATTTTTGTGGCTGCGGCGTTGAGCGCTCTGAAGCGTGCTGAGGACGCCCGTGGTTTTGATGAGAAACTGTATTGGAGAGGAATGGGCG
>JAGPAO010000070.1 GCA_018063805.1 Synergistaceae bacterium
GATAAGGTGCGTTGGGTGATCGGTGACGATTCATACCGAGGGGTGGGAAATGTTATCGCCCGTTTTGAAACCCACTGTATTGATGCGGACGAGGTGGCTCGTGACGGGGAGCGATTTTGGGGTAAGGGAGTTCATCGTTACGAGGATAAAAAACAGCGTTTCACACTCAAAGCCAATAAAATCAATGGTATCATCCGAAACAACGATGTTAAGGAACTCATCGCTGAGGGTGGGCTCTCCATGCGGATGATCGGAAAACAGGAGAAACCTCTGACTATTACCGGGAAAAAGGGTGTTTATTCCAAGGATAGAGGGACGCTTGTCGTCTCCGGGGGGGCTCGCGCCGTGCAGGATGATCGCGTCGTTGAGGCGGAGAATTTAGTGCTGCATTTGGATTCAAAGCGTATCGAAGCCCTTGGAAAACCACAGATAACCTTTATGTTGAAGGATTAGGCAATGTCTTTTAAAAAACCCGAGGCCGTAAAGGATCTGCGTGCTTGTGCTCTGAAAAAAGCGTTTAAGGGCAGGGAAGTCGTCTCTTCCGTTGATATAACGGTAAAGGCGGGGGAGGTCGTTGGTCTTTTGGGACCCAACGGAGCGGGTAAAAGCACGACGTTTTATATGATCGTCGGGCGCATCCTCCCCGATTCCGGAAATGTTTTTCTCGGAGACGAGGATGTCACGTCGTTGCCGATGTATCTGCGGTCGCGCGGCGGAATAGGCTATCTTCCGCAGGAGGCCTCTATTTTTCGCAGCCTCAGTGTTCGGGAGAATCTGGATTTGGTTCTTCAAGAACTGGGGTACAGCGACGCAGAGCGCATTCAAAACCGAGATCGTTTGATCGACGAGCTTGGTCTGCATAAAATCGTAGCGGCTCCCGGCTACGCCCTCTCCGGAGGGGAGCGGAGGCGCGTTGAAATTGCGCGATGTTTGGCGCTTTCCCCCATCTTTATCCTGTTGGATGAACCGTTTAGCGGCATTGATCCCGTTGCGGTCAACGATATCCAGGAGATTATTATCCGCTTAAAAAACAGCGGATACGGCATTCTTCTTACCGATCATAATGTGCGCGAGACACTTTCCATCACGGATCGAACGTATATTATCCATCAGGGGAGTGTCGTGGTGGAGGGGCCGCCCGAGAAAATAGCGGACGATCCTCTGGCGAAAAAGTATTACTTGGGGGAAGGTTTCAGCTGGTGAGCGGAACGCAAACAGCCGGAATTTCCCGTATGGTGCGCCACGCCATGCGCATGATGGTGGGCACTTTTGCCAGCCGCATCCTGGGGCTATTGCGCGAAGTGATGACCGCCGCTTTCTTTGGGGCGACGCGCCAGCTGGACGCCTTTAACGTCGCTTATACGATGGCCAATCTTCTTCGTCAACTTTTGGCCGAGGGGGCTCTTTCCGCCTCCTTTGTCCCCGTTTTTTCCCGCCTTTTTGCAAAGGAGGGCAAGGATGCTGCGCGTTCCCTGGCGCGGCAGGTTCTGGCAGTACTGCTTGTCTTGGGTACGGTCGCGGTTCTTGCCGGGATCGCCTTTTCCCCTCTTTTAGTCCGCCTGATTGCCCCGGGTTTTCAAATGGAAGAGCGACTTTTAGCCATAGGGCTGACCCGCTTTATGTTCCCCTTTCTTCTGCTGGTTTCCGTGGGGGCTCTTGCCATGGGGGCTCTCAATAGTATGGGGAGTTTTTTTGTCCCCGCCATTGCGCCTGCGGCCAGTAACCTTGCGTACATCCTTTATCTTGTCGCAGCTCGGGGGCATCTGACGATATGGGATCTTCCCGTCGCTGTTTTGATCGGGGGTAGCTGCCACATGTTGATTCAGTGGTACTGGGCCGCACGCATGGACGTTCTGTTGGTCCCTGAAATTCCCGATTTAAAAAACCCGGAGCTGCGCCAAACGTTGGGCCTTTTTCTGCCTTACGCCGCAGGACTTTCCCTGACGCAGGTCAACCCGCTCATCAGCCGTATGCTCGGCTCCTTTTTGGAGGGGGGGACGATTTCAGTCATGAACTATGCGGATAGGGTGATCCAACTCCCTCAGGGGCTTTTTGTCATCGCTATCTCTCAGGCGGTATTGCCGCTGCTCTCCCGTCTGGATAAGGAAAACGTGCATGAGTTCCGCGATTTTATCCGCGATGCTCTGCGCTTTAATCTCTTTGTCGTCCTGCCGATTTCTGTGGGGCTGCTCTTGATCTCCTCTCCCGTCGTACACCTTCTCTTTGTCCGCGGGGCTTTTGGGGAGTGGGCATGGGGGGCGACGGCTAAAGTCTTGGCTATTTACGGTCTTGGGCTCCCCGGAATTGCGTGCAACACCGTCTTGATGCGCTCCCTTTACGCACGGAATCTCCCCAAGGCTGCCGTCAGCGTGACCGTTGTCACCGTCTCCTTGAATCTTATCGCCAGTGTGGTCTTAATGCGTTTTTTTTCCTACATGGGGCTGGCTATGGCCACCTCTATAGCCTTCTCCGGCGCGGCTGTTTTTTCAAGCACTCGATTGACTGCCAACCTGGGGTGTCCGCTGAACCTGTTGGATCGCCGATGGATCGCCAAACTGGGGCTCAGCTGTGCCGCTATGGGTGGGGCGCTCTGGTTTGCCACACATCTCTTTCCCTATGATCCCTCGGCTCCGCTGCACGTTCGTGCGCTGTGGTTGCTGGTCATGACTTTGGGCAGTGTGGCCATCTATACGGCAAGCACGAAGATGCTGCGCTGCTCCGAATGGAGTTGGATTAAAGAGGCGCTTTCGCGGAAGAAAGCAATGAAACAGAGTGAAATAAACCAAAAAGAGGGGGAATAGGCGATGAAAAAAGTAAGAAGAGCGGTTCTTGGGATTCTTTTGCTTTTAATCAGTGTACAAGCTTGTTGGGCGGGTGCGTCCGATTATGAAAAAATGGTTGTGCCGAGGACGGCCGTTAGTTGGATTGAGGGGCAATCGCTGGGGGATTTGGTGCTCGGATCGCGTGCCTCCGTTACCTTTGTTTACGTGGATTCCAAATTCGGAAGCTTTTTAAGAAAAAACAACGGGGAGGCTCCTGAGTGGCTGCAGTGGCACGCGCAGGAATACGGATCTCACAAGGGAAAGGCTCTCTTTGCCATCCAGATTGAAACCTTTAAGCCGTGGAACTTTGCGGTTGAAGAACTGACGATTGCCGGGTATCAGATTACGTCGGCGGATGTTCTCACCAAAGAGGAATACCGCCCCTTCGGGGAACTCCCCAGCAAATTCAAAGGCGAATTCACCGTCGTTATTCCCGCAAAACTCCTTCAGCGAGGCAAGGAAATCTCCCTCGGCTATGGAGACTACCGGACGACGCTGCTCGTGCCGAAATAGCGAGGGATCCGGGTATGTTTGATACAACGGAAGAGCTGTTAAGGCAGATTCAACTCGGAGAGGATTCTGTTCTTGAGCTGAAGGACATGGAGTTCAGCGGGAATAAAATCACGGGGCCGCATAGAAATAGCATGGCGGATGAACTGGCGGCCATTGCTAATACCCATGCAGGTGTTATCCTGCTTGGCGTTGATGATAAGTTGAAAATAATTCACGGTATCCCCAAGGCTAAGTTGGATTTTGTCGAAACGTGGTTGCGTGGTATTTGTAACGATCTTATTGAGCCGCCCCTTGACTGCGTCATTCGAAAAGTACCTATTGCATTGGAAGATAACAGCGAAAAAATAATAATCAGAATAGACATACCTAAAAGTCTATTTGTGCATCAAAGTCCCGGAGGGTATTTTCATCGTATTGGGAGCTCTAAACGGCAAATGAAACCGGATGTATTGGCGCGATTATTTCAGCAGCGCAGCCAAGCCCGATTGATTCGCTTTGACGAACAAACAGTACCCGGTGCAAAAGTTGAAGATCTGAATCCAAAACTGTGGAGCCGATTCAGAACCGTCATTTCTTCTAAGAACGACCACGAGTTTTTAGAAAAAATGAAATTAATCTCTATGGATGAATCAGGGGTATTCCGTCCGACTGTGAGCGGCGTTTTAATGGCTTGTGATTCACCGGAAATATTTATGAGCAATGCCTATATTCAGGCAGTCCGCTATCGCGGGAAAGAGCGAAACGCCGCTTATCAGCTGGATGCAAAGGATATTACCGGGCCGTTGGATGTCCAGATAAAAGACGCTTGTAAATTTGTGGAGGGTAACATGCATGTTTTTGCCACCAAAGCCCCAAATCGGATTGAAACCCCTCAGTTTTCGATCAATGCCGTATTCGAAGCAGTTGTCAATGCGGTCGTTCATCGAGATTACTCTGTTTACGGTTCTAAAATACGAATACATCTGTTTTCAGATCGGTTAGAAATTTTTTCTCCCGGAACCATACCCAATACGATGACGGTCGATAGTTTATCCGAGAGGCAATCGGCGCGTAATGAATTGCTCAGCTCTCTTTTGGCGCGCTGTCCGATGAATGTCAACGCCATAGGAAGCCAGCGCAACTTTATTATGGACAAGCGAGGAGAAGGAGTGCCCATTATTATTACTGAAAGCGAGGAACTTTCGGGACGTAAACCGCAATACACTCTTTTAGATGATGCAGAGCTCAAGTTGGTTATTTTTGCTGCCGTACCTCCCGATGGACAGGAATAAAGAATGAAGCTATTAATTGATGCGGATGGATGCCCCGTGGTGGATATCAGCATTCGGCTGGCGAAAAAATACGCTGTCGAGTGTTTTATCCTTTGCGATACCTCCCATGTCTTTGAGCGGGAGGGAGCCACGACGATAACCGTCTCCAAGGGGGCGGACAGCGTGGATTTTGCCCTCGTCAACCGCATAGAGCAGGGGGATGTCGTGGTGACGCAGGATTACGGGCTGGCGGCAATGTGTCTCGCCAAAGGGGCGATTGCGCTCAGCCAGGATGGCATGGTCTATAGCAGTGATAACATCGATGCGCTGCTTCTCGCCCGTTATACGGCGCAGAAGATAAGAAACGCAGGCGGGCGGTTGCGAGGGCCTGCGAAGCGAACACCCGCTCAGAACACGGCGTTTGAGGAGCGTCTGAGGGGAATTTTGAGCCTCTTTCCTTCCTCTTAGAATCGTTTTTTGTCTTTGATGCGGAAGACGCCTATTCTTCTTTGCGTGCTTCCTTAAATAATTGCGGATAATCTGTTGCCCCATGCACAATATGGTATACATATATATTTTTCTCAATGATTCGATAAACGCAAATATATTTATCGACCACTAAAGTGCGGTAACCTTGATTTCTTAAAATTCTGTCGTGGTGCAAAATCCCAATCAAAGGAAAAGCTTCTAAACGCTCAAGAGCGTCTAAAATTTTGTCCGTTATTTTGATTGCCGAATCCATTCCTGCCAGATGAGAATAAATATCTGCAATGGCCTCTAACTCGCGCTGTGCCGGCGCTAAAATAATTAATTTATGCTTTTTCATTCGTAAATCTTTTTTTCAGAAGTGCCCGCGACTCGGCCACGGTAAAGGCCGGATTACCTGCAAGTCTGGATTGTTCCGCTATTTCAAGTTTTGCGCTCAATCGAAACGTTTCTTCGCGTTTTTCAAAAGCATCAATACTCATGACGACTAAGTCGCCTTCGCCATTTTTGGTTATGTAAATGGGTTCTTCTTCCTCGTGGGCAAGATTCGAAATAGCGTTGTAATCATTCCTAAGTGCGGTTGAAGATTTTATAATCATAAAAAACACCTCCCTGCGTGCATTATTATACGATAATTCTACACTAATAATACATCGATTAGCGCTTGAATCGTATAAACGCGGATAGAGACCATGAGCAGAGATTCCCTTGGGTCAATCCCTAAGTTTGACGAGTAAACGTATAAAAGCATCAAGATCCTCTTTGTTCTCAAAGAAAAAATCTTTGTCAACCATTTCTATGATGGGGCTGACTGTTTGCAGCATTTCTTCCCCTGCGACGGTGTTTTTGATGCGTTTTGCTCTTGTATCAGAAGAATGATTTTCCCTGATGATGAGATTTTTATTTTCCAATAAGCGCAGTGTTTTAGACACGGTCATAACATCAATCATTGAAAAATCTGAAATCTCTTTTTGTGTCACTTCTGCATTTCTATCATTCAACTCCTGTGTCACAGCTAAAATGACGTATTGCGTGTGCGTCAGGTCGTAGGGGCGCAAAGATTCTTTAATTTTGCGCTGCCACAAAGTGGATACTTGCCAAAAGAGCAAACCGTAGCTTTCATTCGCAACATGAAAACGGGAATACTTCATGATTCTATCTTGGCAAGAGCTATAAGCGTTTCCATGCTTTGAGGAATACCGGAAGTGATCTCTTGTCCTATCTGGTTCAATTGTTCCTCGGGGGCTCCCTCCATCGTAACGGAATGTTTCAAGGAGTATTCTTCTTTACCTCTATGGATGATCTCATGCCCAAAATGAACTTTGATCGAGCCAAAACACGATACAACAGTAAAGCTCACGTGTTTTTTGACTGCATCCAATTGGAACGGCAGAGGCGGCATGTCATTCGGGAATAGAATCCCCTCTGTTCCCGTTTGAAATGCTCCTTTTAATTCAACCTCTTTCAGTGCTTTGTCCCATTGACTCCAATCATGAACATTTGAGTATAAATCCCAAAGCTTATTGATATCCAAAGAACGGGTGATGATATTTTCGTAGTAAAACATGATGATCTCTCCCTAGGTTTTATTTATAAGCTAGCTTATTATAAGCACGCTTATTAAAAAGAGATTACCACGGAGCTCTTAGGTTGTCAATGGCTCTATCCCATTTTCTGTATTATGGATGGATGGCATCCTGAACGCATTTTTCCGATAAAATATCGGTTGCACGATAAAAATAATAGAATCATTAAACCCCTCCCAAAACACCGCAATTTTTTACAAGGCACCCGGCTTTTTTTCCTCTACTCTTTAGCCGTAGCAGAATAACTAAAGGAGTGGTGAAGATGAACCATAAGGAGCTTTACGAGGCATACGAAAAGGGGACGCTGTCGCTTGCGGGGGAGACGATTCATTTTGAGGATTTGCCGTGGGTTTCTCATCCGGTTTTCTCCGGTGTCCGATTGAAGCACATCGTAACGTCCAAAGAGACGGCGGGTGCATTCAGCTATCACTTGGTTGTGATTGACCCCGGGAAGCGGATCGGCCTGCACTGTCATGAGCAGCAGGTGGAAACGCACGAAATTATTGCCGGCAGCGGCCTCTGCCGAAATAAGGAAGCGGAGTATCCCTATTTTCCCGGTGTGGTCTCGCTCTTTGAGAAAGCAACGCAGCACGAAGTGATCGCGGGTGAGGACGGCTTGTTCCTGTTTGCTAAGTTTTTTCCCCCTCTTTGCTGAGGGGCGGATCGATCTCCGTACGAGAGAGGGCGTAATCTCTGGGTGTCATTCCCGCCAAGTCTTTAAAGCAGCGGCAGAAATGGCTTTGGTCGTAAAAGCCGGAGTGGGTAGCGGCATCGGCAATAGTAACGCCCTTAGAGATGAGCCCTCTTGCCAATCGGGCCCTATTTTGCCGCTGAAATTGATGCGGGGTCAACCCCACAACGGATTTGAAGATGCGGATGAAGTGATAGGGGCTGAGGTGCGTCATAGCCGACATTTGTTGCAGCGTCAGCGGTTTCTCCGGCCTTGCCTCTATCTTCCTTTTTAACTCCAAAATGAGGTGCCGGTTATCGGATGCGCGTGATTGTTGCGGCTTAATGTCCAGTAGCTCCTTTAACTTTGAGTGGATCCGTGCGGCATCCTCCTCGGTCAAGATTTCCTTCTCGATCATCATTCGAAACAGAAGGGACGCATGGCGGTAAAAGGAATGGTTCGCAATCAATGAGGCGTTGATGCACAGAGTGATTGCATCGTAAGGTTCATTGGCGATCAGCGAATGGACTTCATCAGGAGCCAGGGTGTAGATGTCCCCCAGTGAGCAGACCCTGTCGCCGCTCTTTGTGCGGAGGGTGCAGGATCCCGCTTTTATCAGGCCGATAACCCAGGTGGATATATGGCTGTGCTGCGGATACGCCATTTGGGAGGAACGGGAGAGAATCACTTCCACTTTCAGCGACGGCGACGAAAAATAATGGATGAACGCTTCTGCCATTTTCAGCTCCACGGGGCCGTTAGCCATTGCTGCTCCCGATATTTTTTAGTGTTATCCCATCGTCCGTATGCCATTCCACGTTGCCATTGCTCGGTGCGCCAAGCACAAAAGAGGACGCTCCAGATGGTGTTTTGAATAGCATGTCTTTGAGGAGAGCGCCTTTTTCATTGATGTCATCGCAATGGATTGTGCGCATTTTTTTCACATAATCAGGACAGCTGGGAACGGTCTCCTGCCGAATGACACTTCCGGCAAGCACAACCATGCCTTCGCCGGTCAGCCGTGCCCGAGCATTGGTGCCGTTTCTGCTGATGTAAAAAATAAGATCTTTTTCCTGTGTTGAGCCGTTACGGGTTATAGCGACCTCTGATCCGAGCAACGGCTCGAAGACCTTGTGACCCAATGTTCCCATAACGATGGTTGCATAGTCGATAAATTCCTCCAGTTCGCTCTCTTTTTCCTCGGTGACATTGCCTATCGTGGGTTCGTTGCCGTTTTTAACGATGTATCGATTTGCATTCTTAGAAAGGGCGCAAAATCTGTTTTCCAAATAGCTGATTTCGGTGGGGCCGAAGGAGTTGTTCGACGTGGTAAAGACAACAGCCTCCGTCCAATAGTCTTTCTCAATATTGCGCTTATGTTCTTGCAGGCGATATAAAATGCCCTCGCCGTTTTTCCGCGCACCGGCCTGCCCGACGTACACGACGTTTTCACCCGTCTGTTCGGAAACGCCAAACAGGAAATAAACGCCGCTTTGGGACAGGTCTTCTCGCTCCCTGCATTGATCCAGCTCGGTGCGAGGGATTTTATAGGCAACGCCCGTCCAATTGGCAAGGGTGCATTTTATCCTGCCCGTTGCGGTTCCATCCATGAGGAACAAATTGATGCTTTTGCCGCGTGCAGCCATGACTCATTTCTCCTCTTTTTGTGGAGTATAGCATACAGAAGAATCAAGAGAAGCCCTATTTTTCGCCTCTCTTGATTCTCCTCTTTGATATTTTAATTTTTACCGTTTCTTTTTCCCCAGCATAATCGCACCGGCAAGCAGAAGCCCCAAACTTGCCGCACTTATTCCGTTGTTGCATCCGCCGCCACCGCCGCAGGATTCACTGTGCAGAGTGTACGTTTCCGTCAAAACGGCACTGGGGAGCAATCCGTCTTTTGCGGCGTACGCTTTAAGCGTTGTGCCTAGAGGGATATGAAGCCGTTTGTTGTTGTGCATTTGGCGGGTTCCGTTTGGATTCGTCACGGGGTCGCTGCCGTCAAGCGTGTAGTAGATCGTACTTCCCAACGTCTCCGAAGAAAGACAGACCGTTTGGGCGCTTGAGAAAATTCCCCCCGGCGGGCTGGCTATCGGCATGGCGACGGATTTTTTTTGTGTGAAGCACTGTATTAAAAGACCGCTGTCATGCATGCCCGGCTTTACTGCGTAGGCCTTAAGCATCGTGCCCATCTGTATCGTTATCGGCCCCGTGTATTTTTGGCGAGTCGGGGACGTTATGGGATCGCTGCAATCAAGAGTGAAGTAAATCGTTGCCCCTGATGTGGTCGTCGTAAGGGAGATCGTCTGCGGACCGTCAAAAGCACCGCCTGGAGGCGTCGCAACGGGGGATGCCACAATACCTATTATGCCCCCGCCACCGCCACCACCACTGTCATCTTGTGAGTAGATTTCCGTCATGACAGGGCTGGCTGCCGTTATAGGTGATTGGGCAAACGCTTTTACTGTCGTTCCAAGCGCCACCGTTAGGGGGCCCATGTAGGTTTGTCGTGTGCCGTTGGGGTTTGTGATCGGGTCACTTCCATCGAGGGTGTAATAAATCGCCGCGCTTGGTGTTTCCGTTGAAAGTGCGACTCTTGGGGGAGTCTTAAATGCCCCGCCGATAGGTGCGGCGAAAGGCATTACCGCCGGCTCCATGCCTTGTATCCGATGGGCGTAGCGCGACCATTTGCTCTTGTATGTAGCTACAAGGTGCATCGGCACGTAGATGGGGCTTTCGTTTGTGTTATCAAACGGATTGCCCACCAAAGACGGAGGCGTTTCCCTGTCGATGGCGATGCTATCAAGAGCGATGGCTCCATAAAAAGCAGTGCTGGAAATAGTACTTAACTTGGTAAGTCCCAGAAGCTTAATCGTTTTAAGCTCCGTACAATTATGGAAGGCGAGGGTGTTGATGCTTGTCAGCTGACCAAGCCCCGAAAGATCGATGGTTGAGAGAGCAGAGCAGTATTCAAAAGCGCTATTATCGA
>JAGPAO010000071.1 GCA_018063805.1 Synergistaceae bacterium
TTGGAAGCCGATTTGGTCCGTATGGAGAGCACGCCGCTCACCCCTCGTCTGTTTATCCCCTTTGCCGTTTTGATTGTTTTGATGGGAGGAGAACAGCTCTTTCCAAAGGTATTCCCTTCTTTGGGGATGCCGTTGCAGTTTCTAATTGCCTCTGCCTCCGCTTTTCTGACCGGGCGTAAGTGGAATGTTTTGGACTCGGCGACGGAAGCCGTGCGCGATGCGATCCCCGTTTTGGGGATCCTCATGGGCGTGGGGATGTTTATCCAGATTATGACGCTCACGGGGGTGCGCGGGTTTGTCGTCGTCTCCGCGCTGGCCATTCCCGCTTGGCTGCTGTACCTCAGCATCAGCGTGTCTGTCCCCGCTTTTGGAGCGATATCCTCCTTTGGCGCCGCTTCTGTTTTGGGCGTGCCCTTTATCTTGGCTCTCTTGAGCAAAAACCAGATTATGGTGGCCTCCGGTCTTGCCTTAATCTCCGGGCTGGGGGATCTTGTGCCCCCTACGGCGCTTGCCGGGATTTTTGCCGCGCAGGTTGTGGGGGAGAAGGATTATTTCGCCGTGTTGAAGCAGTGCATCATTCCGGGCCTTGCCACTGTGGCTTGGGGTATTTGTATTATCGTATGGGCCAATCCTTTGGCGGCCCTTTTAGTGCGCTAGGAGGGTATTTCTATGGGGTTGATGACTTTAGTGTACAGAGGCATTTTGGCGTTGGTATTGGCTTTAACGGTTCGCTGCTGCCTGACTGAAAAAGATTTTTGGAAGCAGGCGACCGCAGCCCTTGTGGTTATTCCTTTACTGTTGCGCCTGTTGCTGATTAAGTAGGGGGCGATACTGTATGGATGCGAACTTTAAAGGAAATAAAGGAACGGCGTTAGCCCTCTTGGGGTTGGCCTTGTTCGTGTGTTTTATTTCAGGGCGGATTTTTCTTGCCCAGTGGGCGGAGGATAAAATCGTTCCGGCCTATGGCTTTGAGCAGAAAATGCTCTCCGACTATTTCAGCGGGTTGAAGGGCAGCCCGATGGATACCCCCGTTTTTGTACAGACGGGCGCGGAAGAGGGGGGGAGCGTGCTCATTCTGGGGGGGACACATCCCAATGAGCCCTCCGGTCTAATGAGTGCCGTGATTTTCTTGGAAAGAGCTCAGGTGAAAAAAGGCAAGCTGTTTGTCATTCCCTTTGGCAATATGAGCGGTTTTAACAACACCCTTGCTCAGGAGGCCTCCCCAAACACGATGCACTTCACGCTCGCGGATAAATCCGTGCGTACGTTCCGTTATGGCTCCCGAGATACCAACCCGGTTGTCATGTGGCCGACTCCGGATATTTATGTCCACAAAGCCTCCGGGCAGAACTTGTCCGGCAATGAGAGCAAGAATTTGAACCGCGCTTATCCGGGGGACCCCAACGGGTCGCCGACGGAAAAGTTGGCCTATGGCATCATGGAGCTTTTGCGGAAAGAAAAAATCACCCTCGCTTTCGACTTGCACGAGGCCTCTCCCGAATACCCTGTTGTCGATGCTATCGTAGCTCATGAGAAAAGCATGGAGCTTGCGGCTGCATCTGCGATGGAGTTAAAGGGGAAGGGGATCGAAATCCGATTGGAGCCTTCTCCGAAGAATCTCCGAGGACTTAGCCATCGGGAGTGGGGAGATGCGACTGATACTCTGCCAATCTTGCTTGAGAGCGCCAATCCCAGCCAGGGGCGTCTGAGAGGGAGAACGGATGAAACGCTTGTGTTGGAGGGAAAAGACAAGGCTTATATAAAAGCGGCAGGGCTTGGGCGTCTTTTTGTTCCTTTTGATGAAAGCGGAAAACCGCTGGATTTGCGGACGGCAAGACATGTGGCGACTATCAGCGCGTTTGTGGAGATGCTGGATCTTTTCGATGAAACGACAGGGGTTGTGATCGACGGAATACCCACGTATGACGCTATATTGAAGAAGGGTGTGGGCAGCTATTTAACCCCATTGCCTAATTAAAATCAAAATCAAGAACGGATTGTGTGCATCAGGTTTTACCTGTATGGAAGCATAAAGGATAAAGCATAAAAAACAAAAAAGGGGATAGTCAAATGGGTAAGAGAAATTCGCTCCGATTTATGTCCGCGTTTTTTGCTCTGTTTTTTCTAATGGTATCGGTTTCCTTCGCAGCTGTTCCGACGACGCCGCACGCACCTAAGAATATCCATGCTAAAAAAGGCATGGTCTCCTCCGCCCACGAACTGGCTTCTCAAGCGGGCGTTGAAATCATGAAAAAAGGCGGTAATGCTATTGACGCTGCGGCCGCAACCGCCCTTGCCCTACATGTTGTAGAACCCTACAACATCGGGATCGGCGGCGGTGGCTTTATCACCGTGCGTTTTGCGAAGACGGGAGAGGTTGTTTTCCTCGATTTTCGCGAGGTAGCTCCTGCATCGGCTCGGAAAGATATGTTTGCCTCTGAACAGGCGCAAAAAGAAAGCTGGTCCACATTGGGCGGGAAGGCCTCCGGCGTTCCCGGTTTTGTCGCCGGCTGGTTCTATGCGCTTGAAAAGTACGGAACCATGAGCTTTGAGCAGGTGGTTCAGCCTGCACTGCGCCTTGCCGAAGAGGGATATATTTGGAGTGCGGCTCAGGATAGAACGCTTATGGACGGAAAGCAGTTTGAAGAGCTGACGGTGTGGAACGGAGACGGTGCGCACATTCCTTATTTTAAGGATGGACTTCCCTTTCCTGTCGGCGAGCGAATCAAGTTTCCCGGTCTTGGTAAGGCATTTCGCCTGTTGGCAAAAGATGGTCCCAAGGCGTTCTATCATGGTCCTATCGGCGAATCTTTAGTTAAAACGATTAACAAGGCCGGTGGTGCCATGACCATGAAGGATTTGGCGGATTATAAAATTACGGTCAGAAAACCTGTTGAGGGAACGTATCGCGGCTATAAGATTTATTCATCCGCCCCCCCCTCCAGCGGCGGCACCCATGTCATTCAGCTGCTCAATTTTATGGAAAACTTTGACCTTGCCAAAATGCCTCAGAGAGATCCTGAGACGGTGCATCTCTGGGGACAAGCTATGCGGATGGTCTTTGCCGATCGCGATGCTTTTATGGCGGACACCGCATTTGCAAAGGTTCCTATCGTCGGATTGACCTCCAAGGCGTACGCAAAAACGATGCTTAAAAACCTGGATAAAAACCATTTCCCTGCCCTGGGCAAACCGGGCGATCCTTGGAAGTTTGAAAAAGACGCGCCCAAGGTTGCACAACTGGTGGGTGCCGGAAGAGAACATTTTTCAACCACGCATTTCTCCACCGTTGACGCGGAGGGAAACATCGTTGCTGTAACCAACACGATTAATTTCTGGTTTGGAAGCAAAGTAATCGATCCGGTGTACCAGATTCCGTTGAACAATCAGATGGACGATTTTTCATCCGATCCGAAGAGTGTCAATGCGCCGGAACCGGGTAAAATCCCTCTTTCTTCGATGTCGCCGACCATCATGCTTGATTCAAAAGGGCGTCCCTTCATGACCTTGGGTGCGGCCGGCGGAAGAATGATCCTGACGACCGTAGCCCAAGTGATTTCCAATGTGGTGGATCGCAACATGAGCATGTCCGAAGCGATTGAAGCTCCTCGCATTTGGACGGACATGGAAGGAGAAACGATTCTCGAAGCGACTTTTGGACAAAAAGTCATTGATGCTCTCAAGAAAAAAGGCTACGACCTCAACGTAGGGGAAACCTACCAGGGTGTGTGCCAGGGGATTCTATTTAACCAGGCGACAGGCGTTATGGAAGGCGCAGCCGACCAGCGACCCGGAACCGGATTGCCCGCAGGGTTCTAAGCACCAAGCTATTAAAAAGAGACACGGCGCGCCCCGTTTTCAATAGGGGCCGCTGTGCTTCTAAAAAATCGCTGGACTTATAAACGGCAGATATGGAACGGTCATTCGCTTCTTTATAGAAATATCGATTTTTTTGATACAAAGGACAAATAACTGTATTGAGATCCTAAAATGAATAGGGGAATTTTTAAATGAGAAAAATCCTAATTTCTATGGTGGTCGTTATTTTATGGGTAACTTCTGCGTTTGCGGCACCTGCCGTGACTGTAAATGAAGTGTATGCAAAAAAAGGTATGGTCTCGTCCGCACATGGTCTCGCTTCAAAAGCCGGGGTTGAGGTCATGAAAAAAGGCGGCAACGCCGTAGATGCTGCAGTGGCAACGGCATTGGCATTGGGCGTTGTTGAAGGAAACGCTTCCAGTATCGGCGGTAGCGGTTTTGCTATCATTCGTTTTGCTAAGACAGGCGAAATTATTGTGCTGGATTACCAATCAAGCGCTCACGCGGCGGCAACACCGGCAATGTTCGAACCAGCCCCGGGGGAGAAAGCAAAAACCCTCTTGGGGCATCGTTCTGTAGCGGTTCCCGGCTGGCTTATGGGAATGACTGAATTGTTGGATCGTTATGGCAACCTGACCTTTGCCGAGGTTGCTGCTCCTGCGATACGCCTCGCTGAGGAAGGATTTATTGTGGATGCTTCCCAGGAGAGTATTTATCTTGAAAATTACGAAAAAGTTGCCAAATACAATAAGGATCTTTCGGCCATTCCTTTTTATATTGATGAAATGCCGATGAAAGCCGGAAGCAAACTAAAACAGCCCGCATTAGCAAAAACGTATCGCCTTATTGCAAAGAAGGGGCGTGAGGTTTTCTACGGGGGAGAAATCGGAGAA
The DNA here is from genome assembly GCA_018063805.1 of Synergistaceae bacterium. GTDB lineage: Bacteria > Synergistota > Synergistia > Synergistales > Synergistaceae > JAGPAO01. The sequence continues at coordinate 4,713 of JAGPAO010000071.1, forward strand.
GCTATCGTAAAAGCGGTTAACGCAAACGGTCCAATATTCACGGTACAGGATTTGAAGGACTACAAACTTTTTGAGAGAAAGCCCGTTCAATCGAGTTATCGCGGGTATAAAGTCTACGCAGTTCCTCCTGCATCAAGCGGCGGTATGCCTACGGTTCAGCTTTTAAACATCCTTGAAAATTTCCCGATAGGTGAGTGGGGGCCTAATCATCCCAAAACGCTACACTATGTTGCAGAGGCCATAAAATTCATACTGTTGGATAGAGAGAGATTTATCGGCGATCCGGCATTTGTCAAAATACCAATTGAGGGAATAAGCTCTAAAGAGTACGCGAAGCTTCTGGCTTCTAAAATTCAACCATATGGAGTCATCTCAACCATTCCGGCCGAAGATCCTTGGCTTTTTCAGGAAAAAGCAAGTTCGACTAAAGCGGCACTGCTGTCCAACGAACATGTTTCTACCAGCACTCTTTCGGTTGTCGACAAAGAAGGGAACATCGTTACCTCAACAAACTCGCTTAGCTATTTCTTTGGTTCCGGAGTCTTTGTCCCGGAGTATGGTTTTTTCTTGAACAACACGATGGATAATTTCGCGAAGAGCGCGAAAAGTGTCAACGCACCGGAACCCGGAAAACGAACGCTGTCTACAATGTCACCGATGCTGATCATGGACCCGCAGGGCAGACCCTTTATGTCCTTAGGATCCGCCGGAGGGGTACGCATCATGTCGGCTATTGCGCAAATTACGATGAATGTCATCGACCACGGTATGGAAATGGATGAAGCCATTGAACAGGCGCGTATTCACAATCCGACTTCGGGGCAGAAGGCAGGCGTGCTCGAAATCGAACCCAGAATGCCCAAAGAAGTGATCGAATATCTGCGTCTTCGCGGACATGGTATAGAAGAAGGTGTTTATATCGGTACTGCACAGGGCATATTGTTTGACCACGAAAAGGGCATGATGAATGGAGGAGCCGACAGCCGCAGGTTAGGCGTTGCTGTTGGATTTTAACGCCATCAAATTTGTTTTGTAAACAAGAGAAAAGTATGGGTGGCGGAGCCGGGTGTTTAGAACTGTTGCTTCGCCATCGATAAAATTTAGCTTTTGAAAAATTGGATCTGAAAATTTTGTCAATCTTCAATGCAGAAGAGAAAGAGAGGAACGCGATGGTTCGTTACATTTTGAGGGTTCTTTTTGTGTTTTTATTTGTGGGAGGGCTTTCGTTAAATCCGGTTGAAGCCTCTTTTGTACCGGAGGTGCGTCCGGGGCCGGGAGTTACGGCTCAGAAATGGCTTTCGGATTACCATCCGCCCCTAAAGGGAACTAATTTTGACACTCCCATCTTTTTTTTGGATGGAGCAAAGAAAGGGGCTACCGTCCTTTTAGTAGGAGGGACGCACCCAAGAGAAATAGGGCCGTATACGGCTGCCGTGGTTGCTATTGAAAATGCGGCTGTCAAAGAAGGTCGGCTTATCGTTATTCCCGCTTTGAATGCCAGCGGTTACGGTATCTCAGACCTTTCGACAAAAATCCCCCGCGCCCACGAAATAAAAGGACGCTCCGGGGCTCGCACCCTTTACTACGGGGATCGCAGAGTTGCTCTGGAGGATTGGGGGAAACCCGATGATAAAAAATTCATCCATATGTCCGGTTTCGAGATCGACGATCCCCAAGAAGCGCGCAATCTAAACCGCAATTATCCCGGACGACCGGATGGTTCGTGGGCTGAACAGGTGACTTTTGCGGTTATGGAACTGATCCGAAAAGAAAACGTGAACATGAACCTTGATATGCACGAAGCCGATACCCCTGAATTTCGCAATGATCCCATAACCGGGAAATATGAACGCGGTGGACGTCTGGCCTATATGTTGATAGCCAATCCCAGAGAAGAAGTTTTTGAAGCGGCCGGTGATGTTGTGCTTGCTATTTCCGAGGCGTTCAACATCAGCTTGAAGCTGGAAGCCTCTAACCCAACATTTCGAGGCTTGAGTCATCTTGAAATTGGTAGTGCAACCCCCTCGTGGTCTTTCTTGATGGAGACGCCCAATCCGGGGCAGGATCTATGGCGAAAGTCTCCCGATGTCATTAACGATACTAAGTATCCATTGAAAGACCGCGCAGGATTACAGCTTGAGGTTTTTAAACGTCTTGTAGATGTCTGGAACGCTCAAAACGAAAAACGCCTGATCATGGACTTGCCGGGATACAATGAACTGAAAGAAAAAGGCGTTGGAGCATTTTTGAATTAAATCTTGAATTTTTTAGCAGCACGAGAATGTAGTGTTTTTTGATCCCCATTGTAGGTTCTCTAATAAATGCAGAGAATCTACAATGGTATTTTCGTTTAGGGCTATTTCTCGTAGACCGGATAAGCGAAGCATTTTTTGATAGCATTGTTTTAAAGCAGCTTTTTAGCTCTTTAAAATATAGAAATATCAAAGGAGAAGGGAAGGATTTTTATGAATCGAAAAGGGATTCGTTTTATGTTTGTCGTCCTCTCACTGTTTATCTTTGTTTCCTCGGCTTTTGCACAAGCACCCAAAGATGTTCTTGCAAAAAAGGGAATGGTATCTGCAGCGAATGAACTGGCTTCTAAAGCGGGGGTCGAAATCCTCAAAAAGGGCGGAAATGCGGTAGACGCTGCTATCGCAACTGCGCTCGCTTTAAACGTCGTTGAACCCAACGCTTCCGGTATCGGCGGCGGTGGTTTTGCTACCATCCGCTTGAAGGATGGAACCGTGATATGCTGGGATTTTAGAGAAGTGGCACCGGCATCGGCTACTAAGGATATGTTTGCCTCGGAACAGGCAAAAAAAGAAAAGTGGTCAGTAATGGGGGGCAAGGCGGTAGGCGTACCGGGATCCGTTAAGGGGCTTTTTACGATTCTGGAAAAACACGGAACCATGAGCTTTGCACAAGTTGCGGCTCCTGCCATCGCACTTGCAGAGAAGGGATTTAAAGTAGACCCCCTTTTATCTTCTATGGTGATGGATAATTTTGAGAAAATACTGGCCTACAACCCTGAAGGCACGTCCTACACGCCCGCAGGTCTGCCTCTGGAAAAAGGACAGCTCCTAAAACAACCCAAACTCGCCGCAACTTTTAAATTGTTGGCCGAGAAGGGGCCCGATGTATTCTATAAGGGTGAGATAGGGAAGGCCGTTGTGGCTGCAGTCAATAAAGCCGGAGGAGATATGTCTCCTGCCGATCTTGCGGCTTACAGGGTGGAAAAAAGAGACCCTGTCAAAGGTACTTACAGAGGTTATACCGTCATGGCTCCCCCCCCTGCTTCCAGCGCGGGGGTCCATGTTGTGCAAATACTTAATATGATGGAGAACTTTCCCGTATCTAAGTGGGGATTTAACAGCGAACCCTATCTGCATCATCTAGCCGAAACAAGCAAGATGATGTTTGCGGACCGCGCAAAATTCATGGCTGATACCGCTTTTGTGAAAGTTCCCATTACAGGCCTTACCTCAAAGGAATACGCGAAGGTTCTTGCCGGCAAAATAGGTGAAAAATCTGCTACAGAGATCAACGCCGGTGATCCATGGCCTTTCAACGGAGAACCGAAAGTCGCTTACTCTCCTGCGGAAGACCACAACAAACACATCTCTACGACGCATTTTTCCGTAGCCGATAAGGATGGAAATATGGTCGCCTGGACGTGGACAATCAATTATTTCTTCGGGAGCGGTGTATTTGTTCCGGAGTTTGGTTTCATGCTCAATAACGAGATGGACGATTTTTCCACAAATCCAACCAGCGTGAACGCTCCTGAGCCCGGTAAACGCCCATTGTCATCCATGACGCCCACCATCGTCCTTGATCCAAAGGGGAAACCGTTTATGTCCGTCGGTTCTCCCGGGGCGACACGAATCATCATGGCTGTTGCGCAGATTATAATGAACGCAGTTGACTTTGGAATGGGGATGGACGAAGCTATAGAGGCTCCCCGTATCTTCAATAATTTGAATGGTAACAAGGCGAACAAACTTATGATAGAGGGGCCTTTGGATGATAGCATCGTACAGGCCTTAAAAAATCGCGGACACGACGTTGAAGTTCGTAAAAAGGATCTGTTCTTTGGCGGTGCACAAGGAATCATGATCAAAAACGGCGAATTCCTTGGCGGAGCCGATTCAAGAAGAAGCGGAGTCGCTGTAGGATTTTAATTTTTCAGTAACCTGCGATAAGCTATTAAAGAGAGACACGGCGTGCTCCATTTTTTAATAAGGGGCCGCTGTGCTTCTTTTAAAAATAGAAATCAGAGAACGAGAAGGGGAGGGTTTTTATGAATCAAAAAGGAATTCGTTTTATGCTTGTAGTCCTATCACTGGTAGTCTTTGTTTCTTCGGCTTTTGCCCAAACACCGAAAGATGTTTTTGCAAAAAATGGAATGGTTTCTGCGGCAAATGAACTGGCTTCCAAAGCGGGGGTCGAAATCCTCAAAAAGGGCGGAAACGCTGTAGACGCAGCCGTTGCAACGGCGCTTGCTCTGAATGTGGTCGAGTTTAACGCTTCCGGAATCGGCGGGGGCGGATTTATGACCATTCGTTTTGCAAAAACAGGCGAAGTGGTCGCACTCGACTATCGAGAAATGGCTCCCGCGTCTGCTACTAAGGATATGTTCGCCTCCGAGCAGTCCAAGAAGGACAAGTGGAGCCTGGACGGAGGAAAGGCAGTGGCAGTCCCCGGATGGCTTACCGGAATGCACTATGCCCTTGAAAAATACGGCACGATGACTTTTGCGCAGGTTGCCGCCCCCGCCATTCGTCTTGCGGAGGAGGGATTCACCCTTCACCCCATGCAAAACGGTATCATTGCGGATGATTTTGAGCGTTTGAGCCGCTTTAATGACCCGGAAAGAGTTCCCTTCTTTAAGGATGGATTGCCTCTTCCCGCCGGTGCCGTTCTAAAACAGCCGAAACTGGGCAAACTGTTTCGGTTGATCGGAGAGAAGGGGCCCAAGGCTTTCTATGAGGGAGAAGTGGCGGATGCCATTGTTGCTGCGGTTAATAAAACCGGAGGAAAGATGACCCTGAATGATCTGAAGAACTACCGGATGGAAGTCAGAACGCCGATGATCGGAACCTATCGAGGCTACAAGCTGTATTCCACGCCTCCCGCTTCCAGCGGTGGAGCTCATATTATTCAATTGATGAACATCTTGGAGCTGTTCCCCATGGCAGAATACGGACACAACAGCCCCAAGGCGATGCACGTTTTTGCAGAGGCAAACAAATTGATTTTTGCGGACAGAGCCGCTTTCATGGCGGACACTGCTTTTGTGCAAGTTCCGCTTGAGGGATTGATCTCCAAGGCGTATGCAAAGACTTTGGCTGCTAAAATTAACCCGGATAAAATTATGCAGGAAGTGCTGCCGGGAGATCCCTGGAAATTCCAGAAGGAACAGAAACGGGCAAGAGTGGGCGGCATGGG
>JAGPAO010000210.1 GCA_018063805.1 Synergistaceae bacterium
TCAAATGGCAGCCCATTTTAATGGGGATTAATTTTGGGTTGGGTCACATCGGCAGCATGTGTTCAGCTGCCCCTCTCGGTTATGCTCTTGATCGCTGGGGGATGACGATGGTTTTTTGGGGGTTTGCTCTTTTCTCTTTGTTTCTCGTCGGTATGTTTCTTTTTCTGAGTTCTTTTGATCCTGTCGCCCGGGATACTGCGGCGAAGGGGACGAGGATTTCTCCTCGAGCTATTTATTTGGACTGCATCAAAGGCTTTCACATGGTTGTTAAATCTCCGGGAAGGCTCACGGTGACGATTCAATGGGGTGTGTTTTCCGCTGCCCTGCTCTCTCTTCAGGGGTTATGGGGGATTCCCTGGGCGCAGCAGGCACTGCTCGCCAGTGAAGCAACGGCGCGTAACTGGACTGTGTTTCTCAGTGTGGGAGCTCTGATCGGAACTTCTTGCGCCGGTCGTGTTTGCCTGTGGGTTGCTCACAACCCGAATCGCTTGATATGGGTCCTTGGCGCAAACGCCGTCGGGTGGACCGCCTATTGGGGAGCGATGTACGCCAGTCTGCCCTTGGTTCCCCTGATGAATGTTGCTCTAGGGGCTGTGACGGGAGTGGGATTGGTCGTTACAAGCCATGCCCTCACTCGCTTGACGCCGAAGGACGATGTCGGCATTGTGTTCGGTATGGCAAACATGTTTGTCTTCCTCCTGATCACGCTATGCCAGTGGGGGACAGGGGTTATACTTGATTTTTTCCCAAGCAGTACGGGGAGTATGCCCACATTGCTCGGTTTTCAGGTGGCGTATGCCGCAGTTATTTTAGTGATGGGGGCGAGTTTTATTCGGTGGAAGAGGATTCGTTAGCAGCTGTCTCCTGCGCTGCTTTTTTAAAATCCTTCTTTAGTTTTCTTAACAGGAAATAACCGAAAAATAGGGCAAAAGCGGATCCCACAAGCCAGCTGAAAGGTTGGAACCACCAGATGCCGCGTATTCCAAAGTGGGCGGCAAAAAAATGGGCAGCGGGAATACGCGAAAAAACGGAACGAACCAGCTGTGCAATAGTGCCCAAGTAAGACATGCCTGTAGCGACAAAAAGCGCGTTGAAAATAAACTGGGTGATAGTGAACGGGTACCCCGTGATGCTGGTCCGTATAGAGATGACGGCCAGCTCTGCGGTCGCCGGAGAGGGGCGGAAGAGCGCTAAAAAAGGGTGAGGGAAAATAAAGATGAAGCCACCGATGACGGCCATTATAGATCCGCTGATGAATGCGGCGGATTTCATCCCCTGAAGAATACGCCCGTAATCTTTTTTGCCGTAATTAAAGGCGAGAAAAGGGGTGAGGGCGGCGTTAACTCCCATGACGACGGTAAAGGCGAAGTCCTCAATGCGCATTCCCAGCATCCAAGCGGCGACGGCATGATGTCCGAATCCCGCTAAAATGCGATTGATAGTGCCAAAACCAAGCGCGACGCTCCCTGTGGCAAGCGAGACGGGGAAGCCCACGACAATGATATCCTTCCACCTTTTGAAAAGAGAGAGTTCCAGTTTCGGAAACACGGGAATCACCAGCTGGCTGCTGCTGATCATTTTATAATAGAGATAGTATATAGCGCACAGACGCCCCACCAGCGTCGCGATTGCCGCTCCGGCGATCCCCCAATCAAAGACAAAGATAAAAATCGGATCTAAGATCATATTCACGATATTGGCGATCATCATGCAGACCAGAGGAACGATGGTGTTCCCTTGGCAGCGAAAGACACAATTAATGATAAAGGTAAAGCCGATAAAGGGGGCGATGATGGGTGTCCATAAATTATAGAGCCAGCATTGGCGAAGGAGTTCCGGTTGCCCCTCTGCGCCCAGGCGGGAGAAAACAGCGTCAGATACGGAGGGAAATATAAGCGGCAAAAGAGGGAGGCAGACGCAATACGCTAAAAAAAGCCCGCTGGTGGCCATCCCTACAGCCACACGCTGTTTCCCCTCTCCTAGTTTACGTCCGACAAGGGCTGTCGTTCCTGCTCCTACTCCCTCAAGCAGGGCGAAGACAAGGATCTGTATGGCAAGGGTAAAGGACATCGCAGCCATCGGGATTTCTCCGAGCCAAGAGACAAAAATTGTATCCACAATGTGCAGCAGTGTGTTCATGAACATCATGAAAATAGAGGGAAGCGAAAGCCGCAACAACGTTGATCCCACGGGATCCGTTCCCAAGTTTGATTCATAGCTAAAATAACGGTGCAATTGATTCCATAGATTCATAATCGGGTAACTCCGTTCAAAAAATGGATTTATTTATCACCTGAGTGTACACTATTTTGCCTATTGATACATGCTGTTTGTTGAAGATGCTTCACGGATAACTCTAGATTTTGTCTTAAATTACTGCTAAACTAACATCAATTAGTTTAGTTGGGCGTAGTTGGTCGATTTATTCTTGTTAAGCGTGCTAATGTCTTGAATTGGAGATGATTTTTTGCGATTGCGTATGAAAATGTTAATCACTATTCTTGGGTCCGTTGCCGCCGTTTTTATTGCGGTTTGGGTTTTTGTCATGGTCATGAGCACAAGAGATGCTCAGAAATCGGCGGAGGCCTTATCCATGGAGGCTACACGGGCAGCCGCTACAAATGTTGCCCGCGTTTTTGAGGTGATTGATAGCAAAGGGGAGACCTTGGCGAGAGTTATTTCCGCTATGGACAGGAGCGACGGAGATGCTCGCCGGCGCTTACCCGGTTTGTTGCAAGGGGTACTTGAGGATATTCCAAATGCGAAGGCCGTATGGTGTGCTTTTGAGCCGAATGCCTTTGATGGTTTAGATGTGAACTTTTCTCAAAATGAATGGTTTGGACGCAGCGGGCGCGCTAATTTTATGATTCAAAGAGAAGGTGCAAATTTTCGAAGATCGCTTGAATTAAGCGACAAGGATATGAACGCCGTCGATTTTTACAGCCAGCCCTTTCAGAGCGGGAATCACACCCTTTCGGAACCGACTCTGCGCGATTTTGATGGCGGTTCTTTGTTTATCATGACGCTCTCCATTCCGGTTCGAAGCAACGGGAAGATAATCGGAGTCCTTGGTATCGATATAGATCTCAAGCCGATTCAAGAA
>JAGPAO010000072.1 GCA_018063805.1 Synergistaceae bacterium
CTGGGAATGGCTACAAAAATGGCGGAGATTGTTCTTGGGTTGAAATATAGAGTAAAAACACCGGAAGGCTTGTATGTCGGGGGGCCACAGTACTATCTCAGTTTGGGGTTGAAACGTTTTAAAATGCAGTGGCTGGGGCCTCTCTATGGAGTCATGCTTGTCCTCTGCCTTGGAATTATTGAAATGATACAGATAAACTCTGTGACGGCTTCTGTTAACGAAGCTTTTGGAATTCCCGTTCATGTTGTCGGTATTACAATTGGTATTTTTGTCTCCATTGTTGTTTTTGGTGGAATCAAAAGGATTGGTCAATTTGCGGAGCTCGCCGTTCCCTTTATGGCAGTGCTGTACATTGCGACGGCGCTTGTGATTGTTCTGCTAAATCTGTCACATATTCCCGGTGCATTTGTGATGATCTTCAAACATGCTTTTACCCCGGTGGCTGCAGTGGGTGGATTTGCAGGATCTGTCGTTGCCAATACGATACGCTGGGGGGTTGCCCGCGGCGTTTTTTCCAATGAAGCCGGGGATGGTGCTACGGCTATCGCACACGCGACTGCAACGACGGATCACCCTGTGCGGCAGGGATTGTACGGTATTATGGAAGTTTTCGTGGATACGATCGTTGTGTGCACGGCAACGGCCCTTGTTGTTCTTGTCACTGGCGTTTGGACGGATCCCGCCGTTAAGGAAGTTCCGGAGCGTCTTTTGACTATCGCATTCGGAAGTGCTCTTGGTTCTGTGGGAGGTTGGATTGTTGCGGTTAGCCTTACTCTTTTTGCTATGACTTCCATGTTGGCCTATGTTTATTTTGGTGAGGCACAGGGAACTTATTTTGGAGGTAAAAATTGTGGCTTGTTTGTCCGAGTTATGTTTCTTTTGGCTATCTTTACCGGTACTTTCTGGCCAGCAAAGGAACTGTGGCCCTTCTCGGATGTTTTCTTTGCCATGATGATTATCCCGAATATGATCGGCCTCTTTTTACTTAACGGCGAATACAGCGCGCTGGTAAAGGAGTTCTTTAACACGCCTGGTCTCTATTACATGAAGGATATGGAGGATAAAAAAAGTAAGGGCTAGCGTTTGGTGGCGTTTTGCATGCGGTAGTGTCTTGTAAATCAAAAAAGTATTACACGAAGGAGGACTTTAACATGGCTGGAAAAGCAGAAATTCTTTACGAGGTTAAGGCAAAACGGGGGAGCGAGCTTCGTTGTAAAGGATGGCGTCAGGAGACGATCTTGCGGATGCTGGAGAACAATATGGAAAACGCCGAGCATCCGGAGCAGCTGATAATTTACGGGGGAAACGGAAAGTGCGCCAGAAACTGGGAGTCCTACCACGCGATTGTAAAATCTTTGAAGGAACTCGAAGAGAATGAAACGCTGGTGGTGCAGTCAGGGATGCCGGTCGCGGTTTTTAAAACGCATAAGTATGCTCCCGTTGTTGTGATGGCGACAACGAATATCATGCGCGCCACATGGCCCACCTTCTGGGATCTGGAAAAAAAGAACCTCACTATTTTTGCTCAGTACACCGCAGCCCCGTGGGAATATATCGGCACACAGGGAGTTATTGAGGGAACGTATGAGACTCTGGGCGCTGTTGCCATCAAGCATTACAATGGATCTTTGGAAAATAAAATCTATATGACAGCGGGCGCCGGCGGTATGGGGGGCAATCAGAGCTGGGCTATGAAAATGCACGGTGGAGTTGCGATTGTTGTGGATGCGGATCGCGTGATTCTGGAGCGCCGCAAATCAAAGGATTATATGGATGTCATTGTCGACACCATGGATGAGGCCATTATTCTTGCAAAAAAACATGTAGCCGACGGGAAACCGATTGCGATCGGTGTTGTGGGCAATGCCGCTGATTGTTTCGAAGAGGCTTTTAATAAAGGCTTTATGCCTGATGTAATCAGTGAAATGTGCCCCTGCCACGATCCCTATTTCTACATCCCCTCCGGATATACTCCGGAGCAGGCCAACAAACTTCGGGAGACGGACTCGGATAAGTACATGGCTCTTGCCCAAGAGACGATGAAACGTCAACTGGCGGTAATGCTGAAGTACTACGATAAGGGAGTTCCCGTGTTTGAATACGGTACCAGCATTCGCAAAGAGTGCCGTGACGCCGGTTTCCCGGAAGAAGAAGCGATGCGTCTTCCCGCTTTTGTCGCCGACTACATTCGCCCCCTGTTTTGCGAGGGGAGAGGCCCCTTCCGATGGACATGTATTTCGGGCGATCCTGAGGACTTGAAACGCACCGATGCGCTGGCCTTGGAGCTGTTTGGAGATGATCCCATTGTCGGACGTTGGATTCGGCTTGCCAGCAGGCATCTTCCTATTGAGGGATTACCGGCGCGTATCTGTTACATGGGTTTTGGTCAGAGGAAGAAGTTTGCACTGGCCGTTAATGAGCTCATTCGCAAGGGCGAAATCAAGGGCCCCGTGGCTTTCTCCCGCGATAATCTAGACTCAGGATCCATTGTAAACCCCACATTTGAATCCGAAAGAATGAAGGACGGCGGCGATCTTATTTCCGATTGGCCCATCCTTAACGGTCTTTTAAATGCGTGCGGTATGTGCGATTTAATCGCCCTTCAGGCCAACTACTCCATGGGAGAGGCCGTGCACACGGGGGTTACTCAAATTGCCGACGGTACGGATGATGCCGTGACGCGTCTTGAAGTTGCGATGACGGTGGATTCCGGTATCGGTGTCATTCGCCACGCGCAGGCAGGCTATGAAATTGCAAAAGATGTAGCCAATGGCAAGGGAAAACTGACAGGCGAGGGAATAAAAGTACCTCTCTGGTGGGAGCCCGCTGATAAAGTGACGTTTGGCCCCGAACAAAAAGCATAAGTAAAATAATGCAAGGCGCATGGGCTTAGGTGTACAGTAAGCCTGTGCGCTGTTTTTTTAGATTTTATCAGGGGGGTATAAATATGAGCTACAGCGGAATATTGGATGAATCCGGTTTGACTCTTGATCGCTTTATTGCGATTGCGAGGGATAACGTTGCATTGAAGTTAAGTGATGAGGTTCTCAGCAGAATACGAACTTCCAGAAAAAACCTCGAGGTTTTATTGAAAGAGGGAAAGCCCCTTTATGGAATCAACACGGGGTTTGGGAAATTTGCCGATGTCGTTATTTCAGATGGGGAAATTGCTCAGCTCCAATTAAATTTAATTCGCTCTGATGCTGTCGGTGTCGGAAATCCTCTGCCTCGTGAGGTCGTACGCGGGGCCATGTTGCTGCGCATTAACTCGCTTTGCAAGGGTTTTAGCGGTATCACGGAGAATGTTTTACAGACGCTTGTTGCTATGTTAAACGCCCATGTGCACCCTGTGATTCCCGAAAAAGGTTCCGTTGGCTCCAGCGGTGATCTCTGTCCTCTTGCGCATATGGTTTTGCCGATGTTGGGCGAAGGCGAAGCGGAGTATAAGGGGAGGATTATGCCGGGTGCGGAAGCAATGGCACTTGCCGGAATTCCCGTGGTGGTTCTTTCTGCTAAAGAGGGGCTGGCACTTATCAATGGCACTCAAATTATGACTTCAGTTGCGGCTTTTGCTTTGCACGATGCCATTGTTTTGGCTAAATCGGCGGACATTATTGGGGCGCTTTCTCTGGAATCTTTAAATGGAATTTCCGATGCCTTCGATCCAAGGATCCACGACGTTCGCGGACAGAAAGGACAAATGGATGCGGCAGCGAATATCCGCACGCTTGTCCATGGAAGCCAGGCGGTGACACGACAGGGAGAAATCCGTCTTCAAGATGCGTATTCCCTGCGCTGTCTCCCGCAGGTTCACGGCGCAAGCCGGATGGCTTTGGATTACGTACGGCTTGTGATCGAAAATGAGATCAACGCCGTGACGGATAACCCATTAGTTTTTGATCGAGATGTTCTCTCCGGCGGTAATTTCCACGGACAACCAGTGGCTATCGCAGCGGATACTCTCGGAATTGCAGTGGCCGAATTTGCAAACATTTCAGAAAGGCGCGTTGCAAAGTTGGTCGATCCTGCTCTGAATCATGGACTCCCAGCCTTTCTCGTGCAACGAGGCGGGCTAAATTGTGGTTTTATGGTTCCTCAGTACGCAGCGGCGTCTCTTGTTTCGGAAAATAAGATTTTGGCACACCCCGCATCGGTCGATTCCATCCCCACATCCGCAGGGCAGGAGGATCACGTCAGCATGGGCACCATCGGAGCCAGGAAAGCCGCAGAAATTTTGAAAAATGTTCAAGCCGTCTTAGGGATTGAGTGGTTAGCTGCGGCGCAGGCGGTGGATTTGCGCGGAAAAAAGCAACTGGGAGTGGGTACTACAGAAGCGTATGAATTGATTCGTCGGCATGTTCAATACCTTGAAGAGGATCGTATTTTTTATAAAGATCAGAAAACAGCAGCAGATATGATCGCATCAGGAGAACTTTTGTCGCAGGTAGAAAAAAGCGTGGGAGCACTGCTTTAAATAGAGTTTAAAATACGCTATCGGCTGGGGGGAGTCCAATGCAAACGGTTGATTTGATTATCAGCAACGCCTCGGAGCTTGTGACGTGTACGGACCCCGAGTTAGGCATTCATAAAAAGGGTTGGCTTGCCGTAAAGGATGGTTTGATCGTCGCAGTCGGGAGCGAAGAGGCTGTTTTATCTAAGCTAGATCAGGAGTCGGTTAAAAACGCTGTACGAGTGGATGCGACCCATAAAACCGTTCTCCCCGGTTTCGTGGATTCCCACACGCACCTTGTCTTTGGTGGGGACCGACTGGAGGAGGATGCGGCGCGCATTGCAAAGGAGAGTCCGCAAAGCCAGAAGGATCGCGGTCTCTGTGTGGGGATGCCTTGCTCTATGCGCCGAACGCGTGATTGCAGCGCCGCCGATCTTTTTGAGCAGTCATCGGCTCGTCTCAAAAAAATGATCGCAAACGGATCGACCACTATTGAGTGTAAAAGCGGCTACGGCCTGTGTCTTGAAACGGAACTACTGCAGTTGGAGACGACACAAAAATTAGCGGAAACTTTTTCCGTGGATCTTATCTCCACTTTTTTGGGAGCCCATGGTTGGCCGGATGGCACGAACAAAGAAACTTATCTGGATCAACTGGAAAAAGAAATGATTCCTGCTGTTGCGGAAAAGAATTTAGCTACCTTTTGTGATATTTGGGTGGACGAGGGGTATTTTACGGGAAAAGACGCAGAGCGCGTTCTTCGTACAGGTTTAAAGTATGGGTTGCGCCCAAAAATCCATGCGGAGGCGTATTCCTACGTTGGAGCCTCCGATGTAGCGGCCGAATTGCATGCTGTATCGTCGGACCATTTGAACTATACGCCGCCTTCGGTGATGCAAAAGCTGAGCCTCGCCGGAGTTGTCGCTGTGCTTGCTCCCTGTACCGATTATGTTGTTCGTCATCCGCTGCCGGCAAACCCGCGCTTTATGATGGAAAACGGACTTGATGTTGCTGTTGCCACTAATTGTAACCCGGGGTGTTGGTGCACCGCTATGCCGTTTGCTCTGCAACTCTCCTGCCGTTTACATGGGCTCAGCATCTCAGAGGCTTTGCGCGGAGCAACTGTCAACGGAGCAAAAGCAATCGCCTTAAACGATAGAGGAACACTCGCGGAGGGACAATTAGCGGATATCCAGATTTGGGATGTACCCAGACACGAGGCATTCTTTTATCAACTGGGTGATCATGTGATCGATTCTGTTTTTAAGCGAGGAAAAAAAATTTTTGATAGAAGGGGGCCTTTTTGTGACTAGAGAACAAATAATGGATAAGATACTTGATTCTAAAGATGCTACCGTGGGAGGGGGATCCGCTTCCGCATTGGCTGCGGCTATGGCTGCCGGGATGGGAGGAATGGTTGCTAGACTATCTTCTGGAAAAAACTTGGGATTGCCTGATACGGACTATGTAACGTTTGCCGATTCACTCGATTCTCTTTCTAAAGAATTGGTGCAAGGTGCTGCTTTGGATGCCGCTGCTTTTTCTCAGATTTCATCGGCCTTCAAGCTTCCAAAAGCGACGGGAGAGGAGAAAACCATTCGATCAAAAGCGATAGAAGAGGCAGGTATCGCCGCAGCATCCGCTCCGCTTCAAAATGCAAAATTGGCGGTCGATGTTATCGCTATTTTTGATCAATTTCTGGGAAAACATAATCCGAACGCTGAATCGGATCTGATGATAGGGAGGCATTTTTTAAATGTGTCCCTTTACGGTTTTGCCGCCAACATCGAGGCCAATCTTTCCTTAATTAAAACAGTGTCAAAGAAAGCAGTTTTTGAATCGGAGGCAGCGGAGCTGCGAAAAAAATCCGGTTTGTAAGTCAGTAAAGGAGGAAATTAAAATGTCAAAAATATTATTGGCTGAAGTTAACGTCAGTGAGGGAACGAATCCGCAGAAGATAGAAAAGATGACTGCCGCTTTAAAGGGTACCGCAGAGATTATTGTCATTGATCAAAATTCGGATAAAGATCACAACCGAACGGTATACACCTATATTGGGACGCCCGAGGCTGTTTTGCAGGCGACAAAAAAATTAACCGATGCTGCCATTGAGTTGATTAACATGGCAGAACAAAAGGGGAGCCATCCTCGAATGGGGGCAGTGGACGTTGTTCCCTTTGTCCCTGTACGGAATGTCAGCAATGAAGAGGCACTTGCCATCGCCAGAGCGTACGGTGAATATTTGGGCGCGAAGGGTGTTCCCGTATTTTATTATGAGGATGCGGCCACGCGTCCGGAACGTAAACTGCTGGTAGATATTCGAAAAGGGCAGTATGAAGCGTTGCCGGAAAAAATGAAAGACGAAGCCTGGCGACCCGATGCGGGCCCGCTTGCCTTTGTCCCCAAAAGCGGAGCGACCGTTACAGGTGTTCGCTTCCCTCTCGTGGCATTTAACGTTAACTTAAGAACCGAAGATTTGGAAATAGGCAAGGCTATCGCCAAACGGATGCGCTTCAGCACAGGGGGATTGCGCTACGTGCGTGCTATCGCTCTGCCGTTAGAAGAAAAAAAGATGATTCAGGTCTCCATGAATCTCACGAATTACAAAGAAACCCCTATTGCAATCGTCTATGATATGGTGCGCAGTCTGGCGGCCACTTATGGCGTTGCCATTGCCGAAACAGAGCTGGTAGGTCCCGTTCCTTTGGATGCGCTGGAGGGAATGGTGCGCCATTGTCTTCAGGTTCATGCTTTCTCGGTGGAGCAAATCATAGAGACAAATTTGCTAAGTTAAATGTAAGTTGTCACATATTTGATTATTAAGGGAAGAGAGATGGGCTTACGCTCCCTCTCTTCCCTTTGCGCTGTTTAAGCGTGTACAATGTGGAAATCAACTAAACGTCGTCAGGCATGGCCTATACATCAAAAGACATCAGGGTAAGGGCATGCAGGCGGATAAGAAAAGGGGAGCCGTAAACGATGGGTGTTTTTGATAAGGGGTTTATCGGAGGATTATCCGTGGAAAATCGTTTTGTTCGCTCTGCCACGTGGGAGGGCATGGCATCAGAAGACGGAGAAGTGACGCCGCAACTGGTGGCGCTGATGAGGCGTCTTGCCGAAGGCGGCACGGGGCTGCTGATTGCCAGTCATTCGTATGTGCAAAAAGTGGGGCAAGCCGGTTTTGGACAGATTGGAATTCATAAGGATGAAATGATTCCCGGTTTAGCTAAAATGACTGAGGCTGTGCATCAAGCGGGCGGCATTGTCTTTGCACAACTGGCCCACGCGGGTGTTCATGCAGCTTATCGTCTGACAGGAATGCAATCCTTGTCTCCAACCGCTATGTTTCACGAGCGTGGAGGGCAATCCGCCGAGATGACGAAGGGGCAAATAGATGAAATGATTGAGGCCTTTGGCGCGGCTGCTCGGAGGGCAAAAGAAGCCGGGTTTGACGGCGTACAGATTCACGCGGCTCACGGCTATTGTCTCAGCCAGTTTTTATCCCCTTGGTACAATCGCCGGGATGATGAATACAACGGCTCTGTGGAAAACAGGGCGAAGCCGCTTGTGCGTGCGTACCACGCAGTGAGAGAGGCCGTTGGAACCATGCCCATCATCATTAAGATCAACGCGGAAGATTTTATCGCAGAGGGCGGTTTTACGCAGGAAATGATGCTGCAAACAAGCAAGATTCTCCAGTGCGAGGGATTGGATGGGGCGGAGATGAGCGGATCGTGTATAACGGAGAAATCCTCTTCCACCTCCGATCGTCTGATTGATCCCAAAACACCGGAGGATGAGGGGTACTACCTTGACGCTGCGCGGCGCTATAAAAAGGAGCTGGAAATGCCGCTGATTCTCGTTGGTGGGATTCGTTCTCTAGAGGTTTCGCAAAAAATAGTAGAGGATCAAACGGCTGATTTTATCGCCTTCTCTCGCCCCTTAGTCTGCGAGCCGGATCTGGTTTCGCGATGGCAGGCGGGGGATACGCAGCGCTCCCTCTGTATTTCGTGCAGCAAATGCAGAGGCCCCATCAACGCAGGAGAGGGGATTCGCTGCGTCATAAGGTAGGGGGGAAATAACAATAGATATCAAAAAAATAAAACTCATTGCGATCTGCATTGCCGTTAATGTTGGTTTGGTGCAGCTTGCATCTTCTTTATGGATTCCCATCACCTTTAACTCTGTGGGAACGATTCTCGCTGCGCTCATTTTGGGGCCATGGATGGGGGCTCTCGTAGGTTTGTGCTCTCATTTAATTTGGGCACTGATGTGGGGGCCTTCTGTCATTCTCTTTGCCCCCACAAGCATTTTGATTGGATTTGCAGCGGGTGTATTGAAGCAAAACAAGATGTTTCGCTCTGTAGTCTTCGCCGCTCTTTCCGGTGTCTTCATTATGCTTTTTGCCAGGATAATGGGGGCTATATTAGCCAATCTATTTTTAATTTTCTTCAGTGGTTCAGACACATTGGCCGGAGACATATCGGCGCTCCCAGTGCAATTTCAGGTCCTCTCATTTTCCGACGTGATCAGCTGCCTTATCGCATATGCCATTACGACGCAGCTACCGGAACAGGCGTTTCTTGCAGAGAAACCCAAGAGGGGGTCACTTTTATCCGAATCCACCGATAAAACAACAACGATAACGCTTGAGCTTGAGGCACATGCTCTTCAAACTGTTAATGAACGGGCACCCAATGATGACCTTTTAGACCAAAAGACGAAAGGGAGCATCATGACAAACACCGAAGAAAAACCGTCTTCTTCTTTGTCCGCTGATCGCGTCATGTTTTATCTTATTTTTGCTGCGGCCATCTTCGTATTAGGAAGCATGCTCTTGGGGCCTCGGCTCATGGCCAAACCCGTCATCTACCTGTACCCGGAAAAAACGACGACTGTTTCCGTCCTCTTAGATTTTGAGGGCACATTGACCCACACGTACCCCGCATATCGTGACGGCTGGACGGTGACGGCCAGTCCCGATGGCACGCTGATCAACCACGCGGACAACAAGGAGTACTCCTACTTATTTTGGGAGGGGGATTCAAAACGTACCTTTGATATGAGCAGGGGGTTTGTCGTAAAGGGTTCGGATACGGCGGCATTCTTGCAGGAAAAGCTAGCGCTAATTGGCTTGCGCCCCAAAGAGTACAACGAATTCATCGTGTACTGGCTGCCGCACATGGAGAACAACCGATACAACTTAATTGCGTTTCAAGAAAAGGATTACACGGACAGCGCGGAATTAACGATCACGCCAAAGCCGGATAGTATCCTGCGCGTTTTTATGACGTATAAACCCTTAACGCTTCCCGTGACGATTCCCCCTCAGGAACTGAAACCATTTGTCCGAAGAGGTTTCACCGTGGTGGAGTGGGGCGGTGCGAAGGTGAGCAGATAATCCCAAGCAGGCGGCCTCCCATTAAAGAGAGGCCGCCTGCTTGCTTTTTACAAACGCTTACTCCGCGGTTAGAGCCGCCATTGTGATGTAATTATAGGGCTGGTTGAAATGGGGCAAGAAGAAGATATCGAGCAGTTTCAGCTGATCAATCGTGATGCTCTGTTCGATGGCCAGTGAGAACATGTGGATCCCCA
>JAGPAO010000211.1 GCA_018063805.1 Synergistaceae bacterium
TCATACGTGGGCTCCCAGTTTTCCAGCATCTTGCTGCCGCAAGTGGTACGGATTCCGCGCGTGCAAAAATTATCTTTCACGAAAAAGGGAACACCTGCTAAAACACCGACGTTTTCTCCGCGCTTGATTCGCGCGTCCAGTTCCTTTGCCTTTTGAATGGCTTTTTCTTCTACGAGAGTGATGCAAGCGTTCACCGTAGGCTCACCCGCCTTAGCTCTTTTTAAACAGGCGGTTGTTACCTCCAAGGCTGTAAATCGCCCCTCGCGGACACCCTTTGCCAATTCAACGGCTGTCATTTTGGAATAATCCATCTTCTTTATACCTCCGCCATAATCCTGGGTACTTTAAAGAAATCGCCCTCGCGCGTCGGGGATTGAGACATAAAAAGGTCTCTATCCTCCCAAACTTCAACGACATCGGCTCTTCGTGCCGGAGCTTTCAAGGTGCTCCAATAAAAATCTGCAGTGCCTTCGCTGTCAAATTCACCGATAACAGAACAAAAATCCAAAATATCATTGACGCCGGAAAGAAGCGTATCCGCATCTCCCTCAGCGATGTTAATCTGTGCTGCAAGCGCTATTTTCATCAATTCTGCCTTATCCGCTACCCTCTTCATTTTATTCCCTCCAAATCCATATTAGGACATTTTCATGCTGCTCTTATTTATGATAAACAGGCTTCCCCTCAGGAACCCCCTGACTCCAGCAGCTCTTCAAAATCCATTTCACTGAGTATCTGAATTCCAAGTCCTTTTGCCTTTTCAACCTTACTCCCCGGACTCTCCCCAACGACAAGGTAATCCGTTTTTTTACTGACGCTGCCCACGACCTCTCCCCCAACGTCCAGCACTTTTTGCGCCGCATCACTTCGAGAAAATCGGCTCAATTCACCGGTAAAGACAAACTTTTTACCGGCTATCGGATGCAAACTCTCCGTTTTTTCGGAACGAACCTCTTCCCGCATCGTCACACCGGCCAGATCAAGTTGCCGGATCATTTGCCGATTGTGCGATTCCCCCAAAAAGGAAATAACGGAGGCCGCGATAATGGGGCCAACGCCGTCTATGGCAGCTAATGCCTCTTCTTTTGCATCAAGAAGCGCCTCCATGGATTGGAAATGCCGTGCAAGATCTGTAGCTACGCGCTCTCCGACGTTACGTATTCCCAAGGCGTTCAAAAAAGCTCGAAAGGGACGCGATTTGGAAGCTTCTATCGAGTCCAGTAAATTCTGCGCCGATTTATCGCCCATGCGATCCAACTGCATCAGCTTCTCTTTTGTAAGAGCGTAGAGATCGAAAAGACCGGTCACCACTTTCTTTTCAACCAGCTGGTCGATCAATTTCTCTCCCAGTCCGGTAATGTTCATCCCCCCTCGTCCGGAAAAATGGACGAGCCCCTCTTTTAGCTGCGCGGGGCAGGATTTATTAGTGCAACGCACCGCCGCTTCATCGGGCAAACGTACCGCCTGTGCGCCACAGGAGGGACATTGGAGCGGGATTTGATACGGCACTTCATCCCCCGTACGAGCATCCCTATCCACACGCAAAACTTCCGGGATAATTTCCCCCGCTTTATGCACCCATACCCAGTCACCGATGCGCACATCTTTGCGGTCGATTTCATCCTGGTTATGCAGACTGGCCCTCTGGACAGAGGTACCCGAAAGCTGCACGGGCTCCAATACAGCGGTGGGAGTTAAGACTCCTATTCTGCCCACGGATACTTCAATCGCAAGAATGCGCGTCCGTTTTTCCTCCGGAGGAAATTTAAAGGCAATGGCCCACCGCGGAGCGGAGGAGGTGCTCCCCAAAGTTTCTCGAAGGGATAGATCGTTCACCTTTATAACCACACCATCCGTATTGACGGGGTGGTACAGCCTCTTCTCCGTCCATTCCTCTAAATAAGAATGCACAGACTCGGTGTTCTTGCAAACCTGCTCCTCACCCTGCGTGGGGAAACCGGCTTCTTTCAACCACTGCAAAAGAGCGTGCTGTGTCGTCACACCGTGATGCTGAGGCTCTTCCAAATGGTACAGGTAGACACGCAAACGCCGCGAGGCCGTGATGCGCGAATCAAGCTGGCGCAGGCTTCCGGCCGCCGCATTGCGCGGATTGGCAAAGAGCGGCTCCCCCGCTTCCTCGCGATCCTCATTCAATCGGGCAAATTCTTCCCTGCCCATGCATACTTCCCCTCGCACTTCCAACCTGCCGGAGTGGTCTCCTTTTAGCCGAAGAGGAAGGGAGCGAATGGTGCGCAGGTTTTGCGTGACATCCTCGCCAATACGTCCGTCGCCGCGCGTAGCTCCTGCTATAAAGAGTCCGTCTTCATAAATCAACGAAATGGCCAGGCCGTCGATCTTCGGCTCACAGAGAAGTTCCACATCGCTCGTATTCAGGGCATCGCTCAAACGCTTATAAAAAGCGAGAACGCCTTGAAAATCAAGGGCATTATCCAAGCTCTGCATCTGCGACACATGTTCTATTTTACGAAATTCTGCGCGCGGCTGCTCCCCCACCCGTTGAGTCGGAGAGGAGGGGGAGATCAGCTCGGGGAACTCTGTTTCCAGTTTTTTGAGCTCCCGATACAGCACATCATACTCGGCATCCGTTATTTCAGGAGCGTCCATCGCGTAATAAAGGTGAGCATGATGCGTCAACTCACCGATGAGAGCTTCTACCCGTAAACGCGCTTCCTCAAGGACGAGCACGGAAATTTAATCCCTTGGCTTCATCGTGGGGAACAAAATAACATCCCGAATGCTTCTGGAATTCGTCAAAAGCATCACCGTTCGGTCAATTCCTATCCCCATTCCGCCGGTTGGGGGCAATCCGTGTTCCAGTGCGTTGATAAAATCCTCATCATAGGGGTGTGATTCATCATCCCCTGCGTGTTTTTTCTTCATTTGATCGGCGAAACGCTCCCTCTGGTCGAGAGGATCATTCAACTCGCTGAAAGCGTTGGCAAATTCCCATCCGTTAATAAAGAGCTCAAAGCGATCCGTCACATCCGGATTGTCTTTATTTCTCTTTGACAGAGGGGAAATAACCGTAGGATGGCCAAACACAAAGGTCGGCTGAATCAATTTCTCCTCGACGT
>JAGPAO010000212.1 GCA_018063805.1 Synergistaceae bacterium
TCTGGATCCACGACGCTTTCCCCGATAAGCTCTCTATTTTTATCGATCGCTTGAAAGAAGCTCTTCCTGTGGTGCATTTCCATATCGCCAAAGACCCAAAGCAACTGCTTGAAAATTGCGAAGCCGTAATGACCGCCACCACATCTCTAACTTCCGTTCTACCCGATGATCCGGCGCTGCTGAAAGGACACTGCTTTGTGGGGATTGGTTCGTTTCGCCCCGATATGAGAGAATATCCCGATGGACTCTTTAAAGTAGTGGATGAAGTCTATGTAGACACAGACCATGCACTGGACGAAACAGGTGATCTTCTGACGCCCATCGAAAGAGGCCTCTTGAAAAAAGAAAGCGTGCAAACAATCGGTAGCCGTCTTGTGGCTAAAAAAACAGAAATTCCGGAAACAGCCTTTTATAAAGCAGTTGGAGGCGCACTCTTTGACCTTTATACAGCGGACCTTATCTATAAAGAGGCTCGCAAGAAGGGGTTAGGAACAGAGCTAGAACTGTAACGGCTTCAGAAACACACACGGAATAAAAATCATCTTACGGATTGTCCTGGCAAAGTATCAGGTAATAGGATAGAATATGCTGTGTACCGTTCGCATAAATCAGCCCTAAGACGCAGGCTCCGCATCGATTCGCCTCAGAGCGAATCCGTGCGGGGCTTTTTCTTTACCCATCTCTTTATCACAGCACAACATAAAACACCTATTGACCAAAAGAGGAAAACAGTTTAAGCTTTCCTCTGGATTTAATCCAAATTACGGATAGGGGGGACTCCGTCATGAACCACCATTCATCGCACTGTTGTTATGTTTCTTTTTATTGGTACGTTGCGTACGGAGACCCTGCTGAATAAGGTTCCGGCGTTTTTTGTTGTTGGGGCAGATTCAGGAGGGCATCTTTGTAAAAAGATGCCCTCCTTTTTTTATAGATAAAGAAAGGAGGACAGAGCTGAACAAAATTTCGATGTAGTATTCACCATAAACCTATCCCATATTTTAATTTATAGGAGCTGAACGCATGAACATCCAATTGGCTATTCTAATCGGTTACATTCTTCTTCTCGGCGTTGTATCCTGGTTCGCTGTTAAAATCCAAAATCGCGGCGGGGGCGGCAGTATGCTGAACTACCTAATGGCAGGGAAAAGCCTGCCGACATCACTGGTGGCCGTCATGCTGACAGGACTTGCCATCGGCGGAGCTTCCACTGTCGGTGTGGCAGAAAATGCCTACACAGCGGGAATTTCAGCCGGATGGTACAACGGAGCATGGGGAACGGGCGGTATTTTAGTGGGCCTTTTTGCCGCGCGCTACTTTCGCAAGATGAACGTCAACACCGTTCCCGAAATGATGGGGATTATGTTTGGCCCCTCCTCGCGTCTGCTTGGTGTCATCATCCAACTTCTCGTCATGATCAGCATTACGTCGCTCCAGTATGTCGCAGGAGGAGCCATCCTGACGGCACTTCTCCCTGATATTTTCACCTTCCAGCAGGGAATGATAGCCTCCGCCGTCATCTTTATCGGTATCACAGTGGTTGGAGGCTACTGGGCCAGCGGATTAACGAACATTATCAACGTTATCGTGATCTATATCGGCATCATCGCTGCGTTAATAGGAGCAACCTCAAGCTTGGGCGGTTTTTCAGCCATCCAAGCGACCCTTCCCGCAGGGGGACACTGGTTTGAACCCATCTCCGGAATGGGCACCGCTATTGTCACCGCATGGATGGTCGTCATGGTCACACAGTGTTTCAGCACACAGGCCATTGCACAGATTTCCTTTGCCGCCAAGGATGAAAAAACAGCGCGCAACGGTTTCTTAATCGGAGGCATTCTTATCCTTCCTGCCGGTTTTCTCTGCTCTCTTTTCGGCATCATGGCCGCCGCTAAATTCCCGGGATTACCCAACGCCGCATTAGCGCTCCCCACCATCGTCTCCCAACTGAGCCCTCTTGTCGGAGGGATTTTCCTCGCCGGCCTTTGGGCGGCTGACGTTTCAACAGCCGTAGGGCTCCTGATGGGGTGCTCTACTCTCGTCATCCAAGACGTCTGGAAACAGCTGTACACAAAGCCGGTCTCGGCGCGATCGGAGCTGCTTATTTCCCGCGCCATCGTCCTCGGTGTCAGCTTGCTGTCCTTCTTACTCGCTCTTTCCGTTGTCGGTATTTTAAAGACGTTGACGACGGCTCTCGCCATTACAACCTCGTTCTCGTTGCTTATTATGGCAAATATCTACGTTCCTCACCTGTGCAAAAAAGCATCCGGATTCTGGATTCTGCTCGCATCCCTGCTCCTGTGGATCATGTGGACGTATGTCCCCTCCCTGCGCATCGGGCCTCATTTGATCTATCTTGAATGGGTTGTATGCTTTGCCATCTTTACTATCTGCGCTATTATTTGCAAAGAACCTGCCGGAAGATTGCTTCCGGATAACGGGAATAAATAGGAGGAAAAAACAAATGAGCCGAAAAATCTCTTATGAAGCACTGACATTGTTGACTGCACGGATTCTTGAAAAGTATGGCTATTCAAAAAAAGAGGCGGAATTGACCGCCTGGGTTTTGGTCGAGGCGGACACACGCGGCGTTCCCTCTCATGGCGTCTCTCGCCTTGCTTTCTACCGAATGAATCGGGATAAGGGATTCTCCAAGCCGGGAGCAAATCCGTCCATCATATGGGAAACGCCCGTTTCTCTTGTCGTAGACGGACATGATGGTGTGGGCGGCTATGTCTCTGATTTTGCCGTTGAACAGACGATTGCCAAGGCAAAAAAAATGGGGACCGCTTTTTGTGCGGTAAAAAACTCCAACCACTACGGTATGGCCGGTTTGTGGGCGGAAAAAATCGGACAGCAGGATATGGTGGGAATGGCGTTTACGAACACGCGCACATGCGGGATTCCCACCTTCGGAAGAGAGCGGCTTTTGGGCACCAATCCCATTGCCATCGCCATTCCCGAGGCAGAGGGTAAGATGTTCTTGCTTGATATGGCCACGACAACCGTTGCACACGGAAAAATTGAAGTCTACGACCGACGGAAAAAGCCGATGCCGCTGGGATGGGCCGTC
>JAGPAO010000008.1 GCA_018063805.1 Synergistaceae bacterium
CAACATCGAGCTGAAGGCTCTCTATTACACGCAGGATCTGGGAACGACCGTTGCCGCAGGGTATGATGATTCCCCCGCAGCATGGAAGGTTATCTTGGATGTCAATCAGGAAGCTCTGAAGTACACGGGCCTCTGGCTGGAGTACGCTCAGATTGATAACAACTTCAAACGTGATGCAGTGTCTTACGCCTACATGGGTGCGGATCCGCTTGAAAACCAGCTCGCCAACAACAATACCACAACGGTGATGTTGGTTCGCGCCAATCAGAAGTGGAACGACAAGTGGAGCAGCTACCTGCGTTACTTCATGGCTGATTTCGACACCGCTGGTGTGGATGATGCAACCAACTGGACCGTCGGCATTGGCTACCAGATGAATCCGAACGTAAGCTTTGAGCTTGCCTACGATGCCATCGACTACGGAACAGGCGTCAACAACGTTCGTAACGGCGACGACAACATCGTCCGCTTCCGTACCTACGTAACGTTCTAGTATCACTCAAACCATAAAAAGGAGAGACCTTCGGGTCTCTCTTTTTTTGTTGGGTATGCACTGCGTTTGCGCCGTATGAGGCGGGGATATGTACGGCAAGTCTCCCGTAGGAAGACCTGGATATTGCCCTGTTAAGAATTGAGCAATGCTCGAACTTCTTCTTCGGAAAGGCCGGTTCCTTTTGCCACTTTATCCACGGGCAGCCCCATTGCAAGGAAGTTTTTTGCCGCCTCCAACTTACCTTCCAACTTGCCTTCCCGTTTGCCTTCCCGTTTGCCCTCCAACTTGCCCTTTTTGATCCCTTCTCGTTCCGCTAAGGATACGTACACGATTTCCGCCTCCTCTTCCAATTCCCTTTGGTATTCTACTATTTTTTCCGCCAACGTCTCATCTTTTAGGTTAATAATGCGCTCTATAAAAAGCATCAGATCGCGTTTATCCTGCGTTGACCAACCGCGCTTGCTCAGATGCCCCAACAGAGAGCGGAGGTAGTGGTATTTTTGCAGTTCTTTTTTCTTGTTTTTTACTGCGGCTTTAGCTGCGCAAAGCACCAGATCAAACGGATTATCACCGGATAGTAGCTCTTCATCGTCCAGTTCTGAAAGAACGAGGTTGTTATAACTGTAACGGATATGGGTACCGTAAAAATCCACCTCGTAGAAACGTTAATAACACACATAAATTATATCATTACCATGGGTTTAAAACAGCGGGTGTGTATGTATTATATAATGAAGAGGGGATTTCATATTTCAAAGACCGCAACCCCTCCCCCCGTTGCCTAGCGAGTTCCCCTCAAAGAAGCGGGTTTTTAAATGCCCTTAATGCCCCTTTGCAACATGACAAGAGTACATGTGGTGCACACGGACGCAACAGCTAGCACAAAATCGCACCGGAGTTGTATAATGGTTTGTATAACGCTAGGACAAAAGGAGTGATTTTATAATGCAGGCAACGATTCAAGTCCCGGAGAATATTGCAACCATCTTTAAAAAAGCGACTCCTTACCAAAAAGAAAGAGCGCTTATAAAGTTCGGCCATCTTTTACAAACGGACGAAACAGAACTGATGCCCACAGTGGAAGAGTTCCGGGCATCGGTTAGAGAGGCTAGAACTTTCCAGAGCGAGAATGACCTAAAAACAGGTGAAAATTACGAACAGATACAAGAACTTGTGGATGCAATGCGAGAGACTAGAACAGCAGCAAAAGAAGCGAGAATAATGGAAATAGGAATTGAGGCATATGCTGCTGAACTTGATGATCAAAACGCTCTTGAAGAAGAAGAGGAAGATTATTGATGGCCGATCTTCCTCTTCTAAAATTTGTCATCGACAGTAATATCTGGATCGATGTTTTTACCTCTCGCGCTCCAAATGAAAACGCGAAGCATCAATCGACACAAGCTCTTGAGAAAGCTATGAACCACGGTATTATCATCAGCAGCACTCAAACGGAAAAAGAATTGGTCAAAACGCTGGAGATGCTCCTGGAAAAAAAGACAATAACACTTCGGGAACAAGAATTAACTTTAAAGGCTTTCAAAATGTTTTCCATCAAAACGAAAAACAATTCCGCCGGTTATATAAGAGAAAATATTAATGAACTGCAACAGTGCAAAGACGGGGATGACTGGCAATTTCTTAAATTGGCAGATTTAAACAAGGCATATGCCATTATTTCAAGAGATCGCCATCTTTTGAATGTCCAATATAAGGATGTCAAGGTAATGTCATCAGGAGAATTTTTAGAAAAAGTTCTTCCACTGCATGGTACTCCTAAACGAGGAATTGTTTGCGCCAAAAGATAAAACAACATCAAAAGAGTACAACGCAGACGGGCCACGGAACGTACCCCCGTCAAAAAAGCCCCTGCTGTGGTACACTTATATGAGGCAATGAGTTTGGAAGCCAGTATGTGTATAGGAGGAGTTTGTTATGAAGAAAAGATCTTTGTGCATCACCCTGATAGGGTTTGTCTGTGTTTTGATGGCGGCGAGTTTGTCCTTAGCTGCCGATTCGGAGGGGTTTGTATCGCGATGGTCCAAGGAGATCACTAAAAAAAATGACCTGGGTGCAAATATGACCGTGCGGGCTACCTATTACTCTGCGGAGTATATTGATGCAGTGCTGCAAAGGGAAGCCAAGAGAAACATGTGGACGGCTGCGGAGCTTGAGGATTACAAGTATAATTTCTTAAAAAACTTGCGGCTTGAGGAGTTTATCCCCGTCCATATCGAAATTGAAAACAACGGCCCTACAGCGCACATGGCTCCTTTTAATGAAATGATATCGCTTTGGATCGGCAAAAAGAATTTCCCCCCCGTCGAGTACGAACAGCGTTTTAACTTTGCCTTTCAAGGAAAACGCGATGGGCTTGTTTTTTTCCCCCGCTTTGATGCAAAGACGGGGAAACCGTTGCTGCAAGGGGTAAAAAACGTTCGGTTAGTACTGCGATCCTCGGCTCTTCCTATTTTGGACGGAATGGGGGACCTCAGCTTTATCTGGGATATTGGGGGGGATGACATGTCCAAACTGTATGCCGGGCAGGCTGCCAATCGGATGGAGTTGGAGCGTCTGATCAAGCGAGTGGAGAAACTTAATAAGGAAAAAAGCGAGATCGAATCCCTGCTTGCTGAAAAAAATAAAGAGCTGAATGAAATAAACGCACGCATCAAAGAGTTGGAGAAGTAGATTCCTATAGATTGATATCTCAATAGGGGGTTGTTTCATGAAGCGCGTTGCGGTTTTAACCAGCGGAGGCGACGCTCCGGGGATGAATGCAGCGGTTCGGGCAGTGACCAGAACGGCTATTTACCACGGAATGGATGTTATCGGATTCAGGCGCGGTTATGAAGGGCTGATTGAGGGAGATGTAATCCCTCTTACGCGTAGCTCTGTGGGCGATATTATTCATAGAGGGGGAACCATCCTGAGGACTGCTCGTTGCGAACGCTTTGAGCGCCCGGAGGGAATACGCGAGGGTGTCCTTAAGCTGCGCGAGTATGATATTGATGCCCTGATTGTTATCGGCGGAGATGGCTCTTTCAGAGGGGCACAAGAGTTGCATAAGAGCGGTTTTCCCGTTATTGGTGTCCCCGGAACGATCGATAATGATATGGCCGGTACGGATTGCACGATCGGGTTTGATACGGCTTGTAATACGGCGCTGCAGTGTATGGAAAAGTTAAGGGATACGGCATCCAGCCATGATCGGCTCTTTATTGTCGAGGTTATGGGCAGAAGCTCCGGGTTTATCGCCTTGGAGTCCGCAGTCGCCGCGGGTGCGGAGTACGTTCTCGTTCCGGAGCAGCCGTTTGAATTGGATAAGCTCTGCGCTAAATTACAATACTCACGGGCTAGGGGCAAGAGCCACTCTTTAGTCGTTGTTGCGGAGGGCGTTATGTCGGCCGCCGAGCTTGCGGTTCAGCTGCACAATGCAAGTGATTATAATGCGCGTATTGTTGTGCTGGGGCATATTCAAAGAGGGGGAAGCCCCTCTTCTTTTGATGCGGTGTTGGCCTCTCGCTTGGGTGGCGGTGCTGTTGACGCCCTTATTCGCGGTGAACGCGGTGTGATGGTGGGGCGGGTGTGCGGTCGGATTGAAACGTCTCCTTTGGCCACGGCTTGGGAAATTAAGAAGAACCTGGATTCTGATATGATGGAGTTAATGGAGACATTGGGAATATGAATGTTCCCCTTGAGGTTGCTGAAGCATTAAACAGTATCGTTGCTGCCGACAGGGGGAAAAGAGGTGTGGCTCCCCTTTGTAGCGCGGAGCTCTGGGGGCGTGCGCTGTCTTTGATCAGCGGTAAGAAGAAAATGGGATTAATCAGCGGTTTTTTTGTCCCCAAATCAGAGGCACCGGAGACCGATGGCCCCCCCGGTACGCTGGTTTTGGCAAGAGCTCTTATGCGTATGGGGATTGATGTCCGCGTGGGGACGGATGTGAGGAACATTGGAGTCATGAAAGCCGTAGCTGCAGCCCTTGATTTTCCTTTAGAAAATATAGATGTATTGGATAAAATCGGCTGGCCGGTTTTTGAACCCGATCTTCTCATTTATATCGAGAGGCTGGGGCATGCTGCCGATGGTGCCTATTACAACATGCGTAAAGAGGATATATCGGCTTATACCGAGCCGCTGGATTTACTCCCCCAAACGCTCCGTGTGCCTCTTTTGGCTGTTGGGGACGGCGGCAATGAGGTGGGCATGGGGAATTATAAAACGGAATTATCCTCGATGTTACCCGATTATGCAGGGAATCTCTGTGTCGTAGAGGCTGATGTTTGTCTGCCTGTGGATGTTTCTAATTGGGGAGGGTATGCCCTTGTTGCGTTGCTTTCTATGGCTGCAGGACGATGGCTTGGGCAGAGTGCGGAGGAAGAGGGGGAAATGTTCCGGCAGATGATGGCTGCGGGGGCCGTAGACGGCGTTACGTGCCAACCCTCGTTGAGCGTGGATGGATTTCCTCTTTTAATCCACACGGAGGTGCTTGCCGCTCTTGAAACCCTTTTTCAATCTCAAGTTTTTTTTCGCGCTTGAGCTCTGGACTTGTGAGAACAACATGGTAGACTACAGTGGCTCGTATTACTCTACGTACTGAAAAAAGCGGCTTGCTGCTGGTTAGTATCGCTTTATTAATGATAACAGTCTTGGCCTCTTGGTGTGTTTCACTCATTAAAGCAAATAGTAATTCCCTGTATTTGAATACGGTGCTAACTTGCCAAGAGCTGGATACAAAGCTCAAACCGCTGTACATCAGCAATCGATTTTCGCCTGATTCCAGGCAAATTTGCTTATGGTTTAGGTATTCCGCCGCTCGTGATGGAGATCATGTCCTGATTTCATGGTATTATGCTGGAAAATTAATCCAAAAAGAATCGCTTCGATTGACGGAGGCGGGGGGGATTAGAGTTTTTTATCTGGTTACGGAGGATGGCGCGTCATTGCCTGTCGGGGAATACGCCGTTTCAATAAACAGCGATAAAAGGGAAATAACCAAGCTGCAATTTCACGTTTTACCCAAAAAGGAACCGGGTCAGGGACGTCTTAAAAACAACAGTTAACCAATCATAATGATTGCAATCAAAGATGTTTCTTTAAATAAAAGGAATAAAAGAGGTGGATATAGGATGCGTTTCTTTCTTGACACGGCGAATCTGGGTGAAATCACGAAAGCTGTATCTTGGGGTGTTGTTTCCGGTGTAACGACAAATCCAACGCTTGTCGAGCAAGAGGGGACGTGTGATTTTTATGATCGTATCCGAGCGATAGCGGAGCTCGTCGATGGTCCGGTGAGTGCAGAAGCTGTGGGTACGGATACACTTACCCTAGTTCAAGAGGGGTGTCGGCTTGCAGCCTTGCATCGGGAGGTTGTTGTAAAAATCCCGATGTGTCCGCAAGGTCTGGGTGCTGTTTTGGAGTTGACAAAAAAGGGAATTAAGACTAATGTCACACTGGTTTTCTCATTACAGCAAGCGCTTTTGGCCGCGGCTGCGGGGGCAGATTACGTCAGTCCGTTTATTGGGAGAATGGAAGATGCAGGTGCTGACGGAATAACTCTTATCCGTGATATATCCTCAGTGTTTAACCTTCAGAATGTTAAAACGAACATAATAGCTGCGAGCATACGTAATACGTATCATGTTCACGCTGCAGCTCTTGCAGGCGCTCATTATGCGACCGTACCGCCTGCCGTTTTAGAACAGCTTTTTTTCCACCCCCTTACTGAAAAGGGAATAAATCGTTTCAATGCCGATTGGGAGGCTTACCGAAAAAACAATGGATAATTCAGCAAATCAAGAAATCATAGTTTCTAACGAACCGTTGATTCCGGCATCAAGCGAGGACGCAACTATTTGCGCGCTACCGGAGGTACCGGAAGTAATGGACGTGCCGCAAGCACCGCTTCCGCTGGCACCTAAGATAGCCGCACAGCCTAAAATAGGTTTTAATCAGCTTGCTTCAATGACGATAGCGGAACTGCGAAAGAAAGCAAAAGAGCTGGGGGTTCCCAGTCCGACCACATTGCGTAAAGATGACCTCATCGTTGGGTTATTGGGCGCACAGGCTAAGCAGCACGGGTTTCGTTTTGGAGGCGGCACCTTAGAATGTCTCACAGAGGGATATGGCTTTCTCCGCCCCTCCGGGTTGCTCCCCAGCAATCACGATATCTATGTGTCCGCTTCACAGATACGCAGATTTGGCCTTCGCAACGGAGATGTCGTTTGGGGCGTGATTCGGCCTCCTAAAGACCAAGAGCATTATGAAGCTCTGCTCCGTGTAGAGACGGTTAACTTCTCAGATCCTGAAGCAGCCCGGAAACGCCCCCACTTTGAAGCCTTAGTCCCCATTTTCCCTATAGAAAGATTAACGTTAGAAACAGAGCAGCGTCTTTATGCCGCGCGTATTGTTGATCTTTTTATTCCGATAGGAAAGGGGCAGCGGGCTCTTATTGTTTCTCCTCCCAAAGCGGGAAAAACGACACTCTTGAAGAATATTGCAAACGCAATTTCCATCAACCATCCGGAAGTTATCCTGATGGTTCTTCTCGTTGATGAACGCCCGGAAGAAGTAACGGACATGAGCCGCTCTGTGGATGGCGAAATTATCGCCTCCACCTTTGATCGCCCTGCGGAAGAACACATGAGAGTTGCAGGCCTTGCTTTGGAAAAGGCAAAAAGATTGGTTGAGGTGGGAAAAGATGTTGTTCTTCTGCTGGACTCCATCACGCGGTTAGCCCGTGCATCCAATCTTATCGTACCACCGTCAGGACGTACTCTTTCCGGAGGAATGGATCCGGCGGCGCTTTATTTTCCCAAGCGTTTTTTCGGGGCCGCGCGCAATATTGAAAACGGCGGAAGCTTGACGATTATCGGCACGTCTCTTGTGGAGACGGGGAGCCGTATGGATGACGTTATCTATGAAGAGTTTAAGGGCACAGGCAACATGGAAATTCACCTTTCGCGGAAAATAGCGGAACAGAGAATTTTCCCTGCCGTTGATATTACGCGCTCCGGAACAAGGCGAGAGGAGCTTTTGGTTGCGGAGGAGGACTTACAGCGAATTTGGCTGTTACGCAAGCGGATATCCAGCATGGATGAAGGGGAAGTTCTCTCGCTCTTTATTGATAAATTGCGTTCGACTGCTTCTAACAGGGAGTTCTTGACTACGATTAAAATCAGCTGAAAAAAATCTTAAGTTTTTTGTTTGGAAGGGGTTTGTGCATGACATATCGCGAAAGAATGAAGTTTTGGGTGTTTCTTCTGGGAGCTCTTTGTCTTGCTGTCGTATTTTCTGCAGCTGCTATTGCGAAATCAGAAACGGATGGGGCGGGTGTGAACGACGGGAGTGCGGAACTGATCACTCCGGAATCATCCAAGTTTATTGTCATCGATGTCTCGGGTTTGCCGCGCGGAAATGAAAAAACGGAAGTATCGACGGAAGAACCATCGATGGGCTCTATTGGGCCTCTCGCTTCCGTACCCTCCATGACGCACGAAGAGGTTGATCTGATTGATGTCCTTCCCGGAACCCCCTTTTCATCAGATCCTAAATCACCCGATGAAAAAATGGTGAAAACAATTGATCAGAAGCACTGGAAAGAAATAACGGTAAAACCGGGAGCGACTCTCTCCTCGATAGCAGAGACCTATGGGATTTCTGCCGAGGATATTGCCAGGGCAAACGAACTAAAAGATAGACATAAACTGCGCGAGGGTCAGGTATTATATATCCCGGATAACGCAGATAAAGTTTTAGAAACGCTGCACTATGTCCGTTTCTTACGAGAACAGAAATTGGCGGAGAGAAAACAGGCCTCGCCCATCAAGGTTACGGCCTATGTTGTTCAAAACGGAGACACGCTCTGGTCCATTGCGAACGCTTTTGACTTGGATGTCAACTCTCTTTTTGGAAGCAACAAGTTAAACGACGTCAATGTTTTAAAACCGGGTAAAACCATTCGCGTGCCGAATCAAGACGGTATTTTTGTGAAGTTAAAAAAGAACGATACTTTGAAGAAATTAGCGAATGAATATAATATTTTTGTGAGTGCAATTGCGGCTGCCAATGGTTTTAATGAGGACGCTGCCCTGAGCTCCGGTGCGGAGATCTTTTTGCCGGGTGCAAAGGCGATTGCGTTTGTGGATTCCGAAAAGGGTAAATCCGCTGTATCCGGCAATGCCGCGCGGGTTGAAAGAACGGTTCGCGGCTTTGGTTGGCCTGTCATCGGTCAAATTTCCAGCTCCTTTGGTTGGAGACGCGACCCCTTTAACGGCGGCCGCGATTACCACACAGGAGTGGATATTCGGGCTCCGCGAGGAAGAACTATTGTCGCGGCAGCGGCGGGTCAGGTTGTGTACTCGGGCTGGATGAGCGGTTACGGCAAAACAGTCGTTGTCAACCATCCCGGCGGCGCAACAACCCTTTACGCGCATTGCAGTTCGACAAATGTTCGTTCGGGGCAGCAAGTGCGCCGAGGGCAAGCCATTGCCGGAGTGGGAAGCACAGGACGCTCTACGGGGAACCATTTGCACTTTGAAATAAGACGAAATGGGAGTCCTGTAAATCCGTTAAAGCTGATGCGCTAATGATTAAAGGAGTGTTGTAAGTGACAAAGTTTATATTTGTAACGGGAGGAGTCGTCTCCTCTCTTGGGAAGGGAATTACAGCAGCGTCTCTCGGCGTGCTGTTGAAACAGCGAGGTTTTCGAATCTCGATGATGAAAATGGATCCTTATATTAATGTAGATGCCGGAACAATGGATCCCTTTCAGCACGGAGAGGTTTTTGTTACGGATGACGGCGCTGAGACGGATCTTGATCTGGGGCACTACGAGCGGTTTATTGACGAATGTCTGTCGTACGATAACAGCGTCACGACGGGAAAAGTGTATTCAGAGGTTATTCGCAGAGAGCGGCATGGCGAATATAGGGGAGGGACCGTACAGGTCATCCCTCATATCACGAATGCGATTCAAGAGCGCCTCTTAAAGGCGGCTAAAGGGCAGGATGTTGTGATCGTGGAAATAGGGGGAACGGTCGGAGACATCGAGGGACTCCCGTATTTGGAGGCGATCCGGCAAATGTCCACTCGGGTGGGCAGGGAGAACCTTCTTTATTGCCACGTGACGCTTGTTCCTTATGTTGCTGCGGCCGGAGAGATGAAGACAAAACCCACTCAGCACAGTATTAATGAATTGCGGCGAATAGGAATTCAGCCCGATATTATCGTCTGCCGCACGCAGTACCCGATAGATAGCGATTCAAAGGATAAAATTGCGCTATTCGGCAGTATATCAAGTGATTGTATTGTCGAGGCAACGGATATGGACACGATCTATCGTATCCCATTGGAGCTGCAGAGACAGTCCTTTGATGAGCTGGTGATGTCAAAGCTGAATTTAACAGCGCCTGCTCCGCTTGAAATGTCCGGATGGATTAGTTTTGTGGAAAATATGAAGGATACGGGTAAGAGCGTTGAAATTGCTTTAGTCGGAAAATATACGAGCGTGAAAGATGCGTACCTCAGCGTTCAGGAGGCTTTAACCCACGCAGGTGTTTGTAAGAAAATTCAAGTTAAGATCCGCCCGGTAGAGGCGGAAGAGATAGAAACTCGGGGTGTAGACGCCGTTTTAGAAGGTGTTCAAGGTGTTTTGGTTCCCAGTGGTTTTGGTGCTCGCGGTTTGGAGGGGAAAATAGCGGCGGCAGGGTATGCCCGAAAGAAGAAGATCCCCTATTTGGGCATTGGGCTTGGGATGCAGGTAGCCGCCATTGAATTTGCCCGTAATGTCATCGGTATTGAGGGTGCGGGGAGCTCGGAGATGGATCCTTCCTCGAAGGAGCCCGTTATCAAGCTGATGGAAGAACAGCGAGGCGTTGATTGCATCGGGGGAACGATGCGTTTGGGGGGGAGTCCCTGCCGTCTTTTGTCCCCATCCTTGGTCTCTTCTGTTTATGGGGAGGAGACAATCAGAGAACGTCATCGGCATCGTTCAGAATTTAACAATGAATATCGTGAGCGATTTGAAAAAGCAGGAATGAATATTGTCGGGGTTAACCCGGAGCGGGACTTAGTCGAAATCATAGAATTAAAGGAACATCCGTGGTTTATCGGCGTTCAGTTTCATCCTGAATTTCTATCAAGACCCGTTCGCCCGCATCCGTTATTTCGCGAGTTTATAGCTGTTGCAGCTAAAAATAAAGATTCAGTTATTTAAGGAGGCGTTGTGCTATGAAAAAGTATCTATCCCTATTCGGTCTTGTTTTTTTCCTGGCGATTGTTTTGGTGTCACCTGTTTTTGCCGCAGATGAGGGGCAGAGCACGACTTTTCTTTCTCTTGAGCGAGTAGAAAAAATATTGTACGGTTCCATTCAAGAGGGGGGGTTATTGCCTCGTCTTTCAAAAGCGGAGAAAGATCTTTTTGGCAGAGAACTTCCCGGCAGTTTAACGGAGAGGCAGCAAGCCCTTTTGAATTACCTCGAAAAACCAAGTCAAAACCAACCGCCAATGCTCTTTAAGCTCGGGGTGAGTGAGTGGATCGTCACACAGCGCGTTGAGCCGTCACAGCCGATGGGCTTAAGGCTGTCCTCGCTGGAGCAGCTTCTTGAGGGAAGTACCCAGTCGGGGCCTCTTGGGGCAAGACTGGAAAGGCTTATTTCAAAACTGCTCCCGGAGGGTATCGTTTCCCACATGGCTACACTGCCCGAGGGGACGATCCTCAAGGCGCGTTTCATGCAAAATTTAACGGTGCGCACGGTTAAAAAAGGAGACATTGTCACTCTTGAACTGAACGAAGATTGTGTTGCCAATGGTGCCCTTGTCGCGGCAAAGGGGAGCCGCGTTTTTGCGGAAATCACGAATGTAAAGGGACCCAGAAGCTTTGGGCGCTCCTCCGAAATCGGCGTTGGTTTTAAAGATCTGGAGACGCTAGATGGTCGGTTAACCCCTGTTTATATCGGTCCTAAAGCAAAGAAGGCCATGGAGGTGGACTCTGCTACCATCGGGGCGGCGGGAGCCAGTTTGGCGGGAGCTGTTCTGTTGGGACCGATCGGTTTGGCAGGAGGTTTTCTCGTCCGCGGAAGTGATAAACAGATCCCGTCCGGTTCCCTTGTCTATGTGGAGACGACCGCATCTGCAAGTGTCTACGGTTATCCCATCCCATCATCTCTGAAGGATCGGCTGACGGATGCCACTGTACCGCAGGGGACAGCGGGGACGGGAACTTCGGGGCAAACGGAAGTAAAGTAACGATAAGTTGAGGATTTGTCGTAATACCGTGTCTTGTTCTCTGTTGAGACGAATAAAGATGATTTTCCTATCCCTGTTCGTTGTTCTGTTGACCGGCGGTGTCTGCATGGCCGCCGTCAATACGGATGTCGCTTTGCTTGCGGACTATCAGCAAAAAGTGAGCAATATCTTGGATAAATGGACTGTTTTCCGTTGGGGTACAGATAATCTCGCTTGGTTGGTGCATTACCCGGAGGAGCTCGTGGATCCTTATGTTCAGCTTGAAACGGCTCGGCGAAAGCTGAAGCCCCAGCAGGCGGAAGAGTATCGTAAGGCTTTTATCGGGGAGTTACGTATCGGCTCGGCAACGGCGTTTATGCTTTCTGTGCACGTGTTTGGTAAGGAACCGATAAAACTTTCGCCTATCTCAAACACCGTGTTGCTTATCGATTCCTCGGGGAGGGGCATTAAGCCGATTAGTTATGAAAAAAAACTGGATGCACCCATGATCGGTTTGGTTCAGGGGTTCATTTTTTTTAAAAAGCAAGACTCGCAGAACCTAAAGGTGCTTATCAAAGGACTGATACCCGGTGTGACGACTCCATTTGTCTTTCAAAGGACAGGGGGGGCTGCCTCTGCCGTTTTTGGAGAAATTCCGATAAAAACGGGCATACCTCTCCAAGAAGAAAAGAAGAAAAAAAAGATCCGTTCGACAAGCACGAACAAACAACCTGAGGTTTTGATTAAAATCCCGGTTATTACGGAGCCGGTCAAGCCTCATGTTGTTGCGCCTAAAACGGAGCAACCCAAAAAAGCGATTCCGCCTGATCCCTCTTTGAAACAGGAGAAAAACATAAAAGAGGACGAGGTACCGAAAGATTTGTCAGAGGATTTAGGTGCGAGAATTCGTCTCAATTTAAAACAAAGGAGCGTCTAGTCGGTGTTGCGGCGCAAACCGATTTTGATACTGATGTGTCTTGTTTTTGCGGTTTGGATTGGTTGGTATCTGTACCGAGATCTCTCTTTATCTGACAAAAAACAGGCGCTGATGGAAATTCCGGAAGTAGTTGTGGAATCTTTAAACTTAAATCGTCAAATAGGAAACAAACAGTGGATTGTAAGTGTGGATCGAGCGGAACATAAGGACAACCTCGTAACGGGTGATTCGCTGGATATTTTTGTAGCGGAGCAACCCGCCGGCCGCACCTTATCGGCTTGGGCTAGGAGCGGCGATTTTCATAGAAAAAGTTTAGATATGCATTTATCTGAGGTACACGGAGTTTTGATACTTCCCAAGAGAACTATTGATTGGCGTGCATCACAAGCGCGATATTTGGAATCGGAAGATCTGTGGCATATGGGACCTGATGTTTATTTAATGGATGGCGAGACATCTATCCAGGCAAAGAGTGCTCAATTTCAAATAGGGGGCGCGCTTTATTTTAAGGGAGGGGTGGCTGTTCGTTGGGTGGAAAAAGAGGAATAAAAGCGAGCAGTCGGTTATTCTTATTTTTTGTTCTGCTGATGCCGGCGGTGTTTTATGTTTCTTCCATAGCTTTTGCACAGGAGGAAGCGTCCAAGAGGGTTACCGTCAATGCGGATATCCTTACTTATGATGAAGAAACCGGGGTTATTACAGGAGAAGGGGGGGTACTTGTTCGGAATAAAGACATCTTACTTTCCGCACCCTATGTTGAATACGATTCCGAAAACCAACAAATTTCTGCTAAATCCGACAATACCGGTTTTATTACCTTTCAAAGAGGAGATAGGCGTTTATCCGGTGAAAGCCTCAATTACAACGTTTTAGCACGGAGAGGTTATCTGACCCATGCATCCGGTAAGGTGGAATCTTTTTTTATCAAAGGAAATAGCATAGAGCTTTTCCCGGCAGAGGAGTTTGTGCGCGGACGCAAGGTGAAATCAGGGGATCAAACGGCAAAGGGTGAAGATGTTGCCGGTATTTGGCACGGCGTTTATGTGACGACGTGCGATGAACCCAAACCGCATTACAGATTGCAATCAAAAGAAGTTGTGGTTATCCCGGGAGATCGAGTTATCATAAGAAAACCACGCGTCTACATGGGGGAACACCTTCTTTATACGCATCCCTTTGACTACGTGGTCAAAGAAAAAAATGGAAAGCAGGGAGCGACAAAGCTTTTCCCTCGCCTTGGCTATGAATCTTCAAAAGGGGCAGGCATTGGCCTGTCGGGTCCTCTGAATTGGGAAGGCGGATTTGTGGAGCTTGGAGTAACCGCATGGAGTGACAACATCATTGAGGGAAGCATGTATTTGGAACAACAGCTAAACTCGAATGTGACCCTTTTTGCGGGCAGTAACCGCCTCTACAACAAAGATATAAATGATATTTTTTGGCGTCCTAAGTGGGGATTGCGTTATCAAAACTCCGGTTGGTCGGGTACTTTGACGTGGAGTGAGCGCGAACTTGTAACTGTTGAAAAGAAAACGGGTATCGATCGCAATTATGAAATTTGGAAGAAGCCGGAATTGACAATACAAACTCCGTGGTTGCCCGATCCTGCTATTAACGGACACTTTCGATTGTTTGGATCCGTGGGAAGGTACGAGGATACCACAATTAATCCCGGCAACTTTATTACTCGAAAGGGAGCGGGAGTGGAAATCTACGGTGATTTTCCCGGAAAGCGTTCTACTGTTAACCCCTTTTACCATGGAACCTATTGGTATTATGACTACGATACACGCGGTATGAATCAACAGATTCTAAATGGAATTGCCGGAATCCGCTGGCCTCTTGGAATGTTCGACATGGAGACGGCGTACTTGCGCCGATGGGTGTGGGGCAGCTCTCCCATGGGATGGGATTCAT
The DNA here is from genome assembly GCA_018063805.1 of Synergistaceae bacterium. Lineage (GTDB taxonomy): Bacteria > Synergistota > Synergistia > Synergistales > Synergistaceae > JAGPAO01. The sequence goes on from JAGPAO010000008.1 coordinate 14,577, forward strand.
GGGAGAATCAGGAGACTGTTTATCAAAAAATAGCCTTTTCGATCCCTTTAAAAGGGGAGCAGCAGGCGCTGAATTTTTCTGTGCGTGGGGCATGGGATATACACGCCAAAGAGTTATCTGAGATGGTGTACCAACTTGCCTACGATCAGCACTGTCTTCTCTGGGAGCTGGTGTACAGGGATAATCGGGTGGGTGATGAAGATTGGGTTGGATTCAAGTTAACCATAAAAGCCTATCCTGAAAGTGGAGTCAGGTTATCGGGGCAAGAATTGTTTGAGCCGGGAGCTCGCCCCCCTTCGCTGCCCAAATAACGACATCCCCCCGCCGCACAGGCAGCGGGGGGATGTTTTTTTCGGACAGAAAAACTAACTGATCTTAATATCTGTGATCTTAAAACGGCGCGTGCCGTTAGGGACGCGGACTACGACTTCTTCCCCCATAACCTTGCCGTGAATCGCTTTTCCCACAGGGCTGGCAGCGGAAATCCTGTTTGTTTTTGGATCAGCCTCTTCCGTTCCCACCAGTGTATAGGTAAAGGCGGTATTTGTATCAAGGTCAAGAAGAGATACCGTATTCCCCAAATTAATGTGGCTGGTATCAAGATCGGCAACGTCAATGATTTTTGTCTTGCTCAACTGAAACTCAAGCCATAGAATACGTCCCTCCAGCTTTTCCTGCTCTTCTTTGGCGGCACGATATTCTGCGTTCTCGCTAAGATCTCCAAAGGCTCTTGCCTCTTCCAGTTTGGCAGCTATATCCGTTCTTCCATCACTGCGTAGATAGCTCAGCTCTGATTTGAGCTTTTCATATCCATCCCGTGTCATTACCACTTGATCTTCTGCGGATCTTTGTGACGACATAATCAATCCCACCTTAAAATAATACCAAGTTTTAAAACGCTATAGCGGGACGCATTATATCAAAATACAGTAAAACAATCAATTTTTTCCGTAATTTTGTGGGTTGATCTGTTTTATTGTGCTTGATGCGGTTGCGGGTTACTCCGAAATGTAATATAATCCACAGTTGTTCGATTAGATTATATGATCTAACCTGAAAAATTATCTGGAGGTGTGCTTCCATAATGAAAAAAGGAATTCATCCTAACTACGAAGCTTGTAAGGTGCATTGTGCGTGTGGAAATGCTTTTGAAACGTTCTCTACTCAACCTGAAATTAAGGTTGCTGTCTGTAATGTCTGTCATCCCTATTACACAGGTAAAAAGGGAAGAGTACTGGAAGCCGGGCGCTTGGAGAAATTCCGTCAGAAGTATGCAGGCATGGACTACGGTCAGAAGAAAACAACAGAAGAATAACATCCGGAAGGGGGCGACCGTGCCCCCTTCCAACTACTGTCGATTAACAGAATTGTTTGCGGCTGCCCCTGGCGGAAACGTGAGGGTATATTGCTGTCGCTCGTCTTTAGAACAGAGGGGAGGGGCAGTATGCCCTGTAGCGTATCATTAATCTCTCACACTACGGATCCTGTTTTGACAGTCGCTGCGGCAGCAAAATTATGCTATAGCGCTTGTTCAGCTCTTGAAATTCAGGAAAAGCAAGATCTTTTAAAAGCAAAGGAATTCATTTCCTTTTTACACGCTTCCGGGCATCTCTCACCCTTAGAGCATGCATCATTCTCTTTTGCCGTTGATGGCTTAAGCCGAGTTGCTTCGCATCAATTAGTTCGTCACCGCATTGCGAGTTTTTCTCAGCAAAGCCAGCGTTACGTTGTTATGGAGAATCCCTTGTGCGTATTGCCTCCCAGTGTCAGCAAGAATGAGGAAGCTCAAGCTCTTTATATGCAGCAGGTAAAATCGGCTCATGATGTGTATGAAAAGCTGGTGTCGTTGGGTGTGCCTAAAGAGGATGCCCGTTTCATATTGCCTCATGGCTGGGAGACGCGGTTAGTCGTCACGATGAATGCGCGGGAATTGCACCATTTTTTTGCTCTCAGACTTTGCCGCCGTGCTCAATGGGAAATACAGGCTTTGGCGAGAAAAATGTTGAAATTGGTTTTAACGGTGGCTCCCGAATTATTTGCTACCGCCGGACCTGCGTGTCTCTCCCAAACGGGTTGCAATGAAAAGAAACCTTGTGGGCAACCTTACGAAAACAGGGAGGCTTTGTTATTGGAATGAAAATGTTGATATCGGTATGGATCTCCTTATGCTTATGGTTGGAAGAAGCGAGGAGAATTCCTGTCGGCGGGCAGGCTGTAATTGAAGGTGTGTTGATGAAGGGGCCCGAGCATTGGGGTCTTGTTGTTCGGACACCGGAGGGCGGGTTGTGGAAAAAATCCTGGCTCGGTTCCACTTGGAATAAAAAAGGAATATGGAAATACCCTCTTTTTCGTGGTGTTGCCAGTATGGTGGAGATGATGCGCGTTGGTATGCGCGCACTGAATCTTTCCGCTGAAGTGGCTTTGGGTGAAGATGAACAGATAAAACCTTGGGAGTTTGCCCTGTCTATTGCTGTGGCTATGTTGGCCGTAGTGGGGTTATTTATCGCCCTCCCCGTATGGCTTTCGGATTTGGGCGTTAAATACTGGGGATTGGGTCACGTTGGGAAAAATGTACTCGAGGGGCTATTACGAGCAGTCATTTTTGTTCTTTATGTCGCCTCCGTTGGGTTGATGAAGGACATACAGAGAGTTTTCGCCTATCACGGAGCGGAGCACAAGACAATCAACGCTTATGAGCATGAGGCGCCGTTGACGGTTGAATCTGTCGCTACTTTTTCTCGGATCCATCGACGCTGCGGTACGTCTTTTTTGCTGGTCGTTGTTGTCATCAGTATTGTCATTTTTTCATTCGTGGGTGATGGTTCCCTACTCCAGCGCGCCGCATGGCGTGTCGGATTGCTCCCCGTTGTCATTGGGCTTGGATACGAGTTTATTCGTGCGGCCTCTAATTCTGAGGGAATCTGTAAATGGCTGATTTACCCTGCGCTTAGCCTTCAGTATTTAACGACGAGAGAGCCGGATGACTCTATGATAGAAGTGGCGATCGAATCGCTTGATCTTGCTCTTAATCCTGAAACAGAAAACTCTCGGGTGGTGTGATAATCGTGGATTTGTGGTCCAAACTTAAAGAAGTGGAAGAAACCTGCGGAGAAATTGAGGCTCGTATGTCTCTTCAGGATATAGCATCCAATCAGCAGGAGATGCAGGTTCTTGGAAAAAAACATGCGGAACTTCTCCCTGTGGTGGAAGCCTATAGGCGCTATAAGGATATCCAAAAGGGAATTCACGAGGCTAAAGCGATTTTATCTGAGGGAGACTCGGAGATGAAGGAGCTCGCCGAGGAAGAACTAACCTCCCTTGAAGCGATGATAGAACCGCTGGAGCGTGAAATCCACGTCCTTCTTCTTCCCAAGGATAAAAATGACGACCGCAGTGTCGTTGTTGAAATTCGCGGGGGAACAGGGGGAGAGGAAGCCGCCCTCTTTGCTGCTGCTCTTTATCGCATGTACAGCCGTTTTGCTGAAAGGCAGCGCTGGAAAATAGAATTATTAGAACTGAATGAGACGGGGCTCGGTGGTTATAAAGAAGTTGTTTTTCGCGTTGATGCCCAGGGTGCTTACAGCAAGTTTAAATATGAGAGCGGTGTGCACCGAGTCCAGCGTGTTCCGGAGACGGAGGCTTCCGGCCGAATCCATACTTCTGCGGCTACAGTTGCTGTATTGCCTGAGGCGGATGATGTGGATATTGACATTCGTACAGAGGATCTAAAGATAGATACCTATCGCTCCAGCGGTGCGGGGGGACAGCATGTCAACATGACGGATTCCGCCGTGCGCATCACGCATCTGCCCAGTGGTGTGGTGGTAACGTGTCAGGACGAACGTTCTCAGATAAAAAACAGGGCAAAGGCGATGCAGTTATTACGGACCCGTCTTTACGATTTTGAACAACAACGTAAAGATGCGGTAATGGCTGCTGAAAGGCGAGGACAAGTGGGCAGTGGGGATCGTTCAGAGCGTATTCGCACCTATAATTTTCCCCAGAATAGAGTGACGGACCATCGTATCGGGGTCACGCTCCATCGCTTAGATCAAATTTTGGATGGAGATGTCTATGAGTTGATAGAGGCTTTGACGATGGCGGACCAGACCGAACGCATGAAGCAATTTTCGGTGTAGCCGTTTGCAGTTGTTTTCTTTAAGGCCGCAATGCATTGCGTTACTTGAAGGATCCGAGATACCTCAGCCTTCTTACGAGGTTGATTTGGTGTTTTCCTATATTCTTTCTATAGATAGAGCCCAGTTGCACGCTGACAGAGAAAGAACCGTTACAGAAAAAGAGGGGCAACAGATTCTTGACTTAATACGCCGAAGAGCGGAGCATGTACCTATGACTCAGCTTCTTCGGTCTTCTTATTTTTATGGGCGGGAATTTTTTGTGAATGAACATTGTCTGGCCCCGCGTCCGGAGACGGAGGTGCTTGTGCGCTCTATTTTAGAGCGGATGCCTCAATCCTCCCTTTATTTTGCAGATTGGTGCACGGGAAGCGGCTGTATTGGTCTGTCTTTATTGGCAGAAAAATCGGGGTGGCGCGGTATCGGAGTTGATTCCAGTGTTTCTGCCTTATCTGCCGCGTGGCAAAATAGCAAAACATTTGGGCTGGACTCACGTTTTTTATTATGGCATTCAGCAGACCCGTGCAGGGTTCCCCTCCGGGAGAAACAGCTTGATTTTATCGTTGCGAATCCGCCCTATATTGCAACGAGGGAATTATCAACTCTTATGCCGGAGGTTCGAGATCATGAACCTTGGGTGGCTTTGGATGGGGGAGGGGACGGTTTGGATTTTTACCGTTTATTCTTAATGGAATTTCCCCGCTGGTTAGCCATCGGAGGGTTCATTTTTTTTGAAACCGGCGGTCCTGAGCAGATTTCAGTGATGGAACAATGGTGTTTCCCTAAATTATCTTTTGAATATTCTTTTTTTGATGATTTTGGAGTGAAGCGTTTTATGGTGTGGCGCCGAATCGCATGAGAGGCTACAATAGTCCTAACAGAACTGATATAGGAGTGTGATGGGTAATGGAAAAAAGACAGTTAGTGATCATTGGCGGCGGCCCGGCGGGGTTGACGTCGGCTATTTACGGTAGAAGAGCAGGGTTGGACGTTCTTGTCTTGGAAAAAGGATCTTTCGGCGGACAGATAACGATAACAGATGAGATAGAAAATTGGCCCGGCGTAAAAAAGGCAACGGGGCAGGAATTGGCGACAAGTCTCCGTGAGCACGCAGAGGTGTTCAAACCGGAATTTAGAGATTGTTCCGTTACCGGCATTCACATCAAAGATGGGCACAAGATCATAACAACGAACAAGGGTGATATTCAAGCGGATGCCGTTATCATCGCTTCCGGTGCTAATTTTAAAAAAGCAGGCTGCCCGGGTGAATTGGAGTTTATCGGCAAAGGTGTCAGCTACTGCGCCGTCTGTGATGGAGCGTTTTTTGAAGAACTGGAAGTCGCCGTCATCGGCGGGGGAAATACGGCAGTAGAGGAAGCCGTATATCTGACACAATTTGCTTCTAAGGTCTATATTATCCATCGCCGGGATTCTTTCAGAGCGGATAAAATTCCCGTGGATCGAGCGATGGCCAATCCTAAAATAGTCCCGGTCTGGGATTCTGTTGTGGAATCCATAGTCGGAAGCGATATGGTGGATAAACTTGTTTTGAAAAATGTCAAAACGGGAGAGATCAGCGATTTGCCCGTCTCCGGTGTCTTTGTGTTTATAGGGACGGAGCCGAATATAGAATTTCTCGGAGATTTAGTGGAAAAGCGCGGCGGATGGATTAAAACGAATGAAAAAATGGAGACTTCCGTAGAGGGGATACTGGCTGCGGGTGATGTGCGCGATAAATACCTTCGCCAAGTCGTAACCGCTGCTGCAGATGGTGCAATAGCTGCGATGTCCGCTTACGACTACATCACAGCGGAGTTGTACCTGCAGTCCGCGCTGTTTGAACCCAAGAGCGCTGTCGCTCTCGTCACTTCCAGCATAGATGAGAAGCAGATACACTTGGCGTCGGCTGTGGAGGCATGGCTGAAAGAGAGCGGAAAATCCATGGTGTTTATCGATGGTTACCGAAATGCACGCATGAAGGAGAAACTGGGCGTAACTGCGCTTCCCAGTCTTGTCCGTTTGGAAAAAGGGGAAATTACAGAAATAAAAGCAGCGCCTGATTTGGCGGCAGTAAAGGCTTTCTGCAGCTAAATCAGCTAAACCGGAGGTGCTATAGATGATCGTAACCGTAACTCCTAACCCTGCGATAGACGAGGCCTATTTTGTTCCTGAATTTCGTCCGGGAAGGTGGTTTCGTGCCAGCAGCGTGGAAAGAACACCGGGGGGACGAGGCATAAACGTTTCTCTCGTGTTGCGCGAACTGGGTTATTCTTCCGTTGCAACCGGCTTTGTCGCTGGCTATACGGGGGATTTTATTCGCGAAAACCTCTTAAACCTGGGAATCACGACGAATTTTATTAAAATTAAGGGCGAAAATCGAACCAACACCTACGTGGTTGATGAGCTGGGCGGGGTTGAAACGGGGCTGACGGATATCGGCCCCAAGGTTTCTCCGGGGCAGGTCGAACGTTTTTTTGCGGATTTTGATCGTCTGATGAAACGCACGGATTGTGTTGTTATGGGAGGGTCAATCCCTCCCGGTGTTTCAAACGATTTTTTTCGCCAAGTGATTGAGAGGGCACGCCTTCGCAATACCAGTGTTTTCCTTGATGCTTTTGGGCCTCCGTTGGAGGAGGCCCTCTTGGCGCAGCCGACGGTTGTAAAAATAGATCAGCGCTTTATGAATTCGATAGGCGGTATTCCCCTCTCCTCCATTGATAATCTTTTGCTTATTTCCAAAAAGATATTCGATCAAGGAGTAGACTGGATCATTACCTCTTATTTTAACAATTGCAGTCTTTTTTATACGCCGCGGGGAGTATTCATGGCTGAAATTCCAAGAAGAGAAATTGTCTCTGTTTTTGGCGCCGGTGATTCTCTTATGGCGGGGATGGCAGTCGCAAGGCAAGAGGGAATGGATGTTCAAGAAACCATCCGTTTTGCGATGGGCTGTGTGTTGGCAGACGTTCAGCATGTAAAAAAGGGCATTCCATCCCGGGCATTGGTTGAGGCCTCTATGCCTCGCGTTCAGATCGATAAAATTAGTTAGGGGGATTTCGCAATGCAGGTAAGCCGAATCATGGAGCGGGATTTGACTGCTCTTGCCGAAGACTATCCTCTTTCAACGGTCATTGAAGTTTTAGCGATCAACAGCGGGTGCGGTCTTCCCGTTGTCGATAAAGAAGGGCGAGTTGTCGGGTTTATCAACGAAAAGGATATTATTCGCGCCGCACTGCCGGGGCATTTCGAGTATCTGGATGATAAATTTGTCCTTCCGGATATAGAGCAATTGCGCGGCAGGCTGGAGCGCATTATGTCCGATCCCGTCAGCAAACATATGCTGAAAGATGTTATTAAGTTTGAGGAAACAGAGGACTTTTTAAAAGTAGTCATCGCGCTCACACAAAAGGGAGTGCGGGCGGCCCCCGTTGTAAAAGACGGATATCTTGTGGGTGTTGTTAAACGAGAGGATATATTAAACCGTTTCTTAATGCGTCAGGTTGAAACCAAAGCGGATGAACCTGCTTGATTCGATGTGTCGTTTATCCGTGCGGTAATAGGCGCCGGTGTAATGTTATGCGTGAAAAAAACCGACACTGGATATACAGGGGGCGATAAAAATGGATGAACGAACAGCGCAGCGCGCACAAGATACGTATAGAGAAAACCAGATTCAAATGGCGACGCGGGAACAACTTCTCCTGATCACGTATGACATTGGGATTCGATATTGTTTGGCTGCTGAAAAAGCGATCCAAGCTAGAGATGTAGAACAGATCAATACGAATCTGCAAAAAGCCCAAGCCGTAATTAGGGAGCTCATGATTACACTTGATGTTGAAAAAGGCGGGAATGTCGCGGACTCTTTGATGAAGCTTTACGACTATATGTACTACCAGTTGGTGGACGCCAACGTTAAAAAAAAGGCACCCATTGTGGTCGCCGTCCGTCAGATGTTAGAAGAGCTTAAAGCTACGTGGGAGGAAGCCATTCGCAGCTTAAAGGCTGAAGCCACGCAAAAAACGGCCGCAACGCAAGCAGTACCCGTCAGCGGAGGCACAAACTTTGCCTATTGATCTTCAAGACACGGTCAAATCTCTTGTAACGCAAGAGCTGGAGCTTTTTAAAAAACTCGGTGATCTTGTAGATAAAGAAGAAATTGCCGTTGAAAGCAGCGATATGGAATCGCTGTTGCGTATCTTGGAGGAAAAACAATCCATTATATCCGAGCAAGAGTCACTGCTGGAAAAATGGGGCGTCGTTTCCTCTCAGCTTGGTTTAAAAGAAGGGAGAGAGGGGGCTGTTTTCTGGGATGCCCTTGCTCTTCGAATTAGTAACGACGGATACGCTGAAATCGCCTCTCAGATTAATAAAATAAGAGAAGCGGGCTCTCATCTTTTGGAGAGAGAGGGTATTGTTCGCGAAAAACTGGAGGCCAATCTCCAAGAGATGCGGCAACTACTCCGCCAGATCGGAACAGGACGCAACGCTCTGGCCGGTTACACCAAAAGTATCAGCAGATTCTAGGGCGTGGGTTTTCCTCGCCCCGTTTCTTCTCTTTTTTCCCTTCCTCTTTGATTCATTCATTTCGGTAGTCTCCTATGATGGAAATACATTCTCCGTGGAATGCCCCATGCGCATATTTTATTTCAGGTGCACACTAGAGGAGTTTTCACGTGAGGGGGAGTTTCGTTGAATCCAAGGATCTATTCTGTTCTCTGCATCATCGCGCTTTTACTGTATCCCTGTATTTTTGTGCAAGAGGCTTTTGCTGCTTCTAAATCCTCCGATATCAAGGCTCTTGAAAAAGAGATCAAACTGGGCAAGAGTGTAGCGGAGGATATTGAAAAGCAGTGGCCGCGCGTATTGGAGCCGTCTAAAACAGCGCGCGCGGAGATGATTCTTCAGCGTTTGCGCCCCTACATGGAGCGGAGTTTGGATTATGAGGTGCGCGTTGTGGAGCAGAAGATGGTGAACGCCTTTTCTCTTCCCGGAGGAATCACCTATGTCACCACGGGAATGCTGGATTTTATCAAGACGGATACGGAGCTCGCAGCGGTGATTGCTCATGAATTGGTTCATGCCGACAAGAGACATGTTATGGTCCAGGTGGCACGAAACGAACGTCTGACGCTCCTTGCCATAGCCGTTGCCGTGGCGACAAAGGGAAAGGGAGCGGCTATTATCATGGCTAATGTGGCTCAAGTGGCGATCATGAACGCCTACAGCATTGATCTTGAAAAAGAGGCGGACGCGGGGGGCATTAAAGCAATGATGGCCGCGCATTTTAATCCGGCCGGAATGTTAACGCTACAAGAGCGTCTCTTGGAGGAAAGTCTGCGCCGACCCAAAGCGGATATGGGTGTCTGGCAGAGCCACCCCGATGCCGAAGAGCGCATTCGCTTGGCCGCTCAGTTCATGAATGATCAAAAAATCCCCATCCATAGAAAATACGCCCTGGGGCTGCTCCGAACGGAAGTACAGGTTGCATCCGGTGATGTAGGGTTGATGATCGATGGGGAGCCCTTATGGTCGGGGAAAGAGACAGCCGATAACCGAGAGTTTTTGGAACGTGTGCGCGTGCGTCTGGATGAATACCTGCAACTGGAGACACTGCCGTATGATATCCGCCTCCAAAAAGAATCGGATGGGGATGTCCTGCGCATTCTTGCCAGAAAAATAGCGGAGGAAAGGGAAATCCCCAAGGGGATGGAACCGCTGACGCTGATTCCCGATCGCTTGCAATCCGTTCTTGAAAAAGCCCGCAAACGCTACCCGGTGGCTAATTATTATCTGTAAAATAAAAATATATTTGCCGTCTTGAAGCCGTTGACGGCTCGCGCAGAATAGACGATGCGGAAATATAATCGCGTAGATGTTAGTAAAGATAAAAAAATGAAAAAATAGTAGTGAAAAAAGATGGAGAGTAATGTATCTCGTCTTTTTTTGTTTTAAAGAAGCATGTTGATGTGGTCTGATTTTTTAAAACTTGCGCACGATTAGTTTTCGTGCTAACGTAAATATATATCAAAGACGGAGGTGTTTTGCAGTTGCGCTGTATGAGATCGGTAACAGGTGCAGAAATAGGTGTTGATCGAATGGAGAAACTGGCATCGGGGCAAAAACTCACCGCCAGACGTCAGACCATCAACCGCGCACTGTTACCGGAGCAAAAAACATCCGGTTCCGACACGGAAAGCCAAGGGAGTTCGTCCGGTGGATGTAACGCACCGGATAAGGCGGCTCCGCTGCTGCTGCTGGTGATTCTTCTTTTCTCCGCGAGGAAAGCAATTAAAAATACAAAGGCCTAAAACGAAAATGGAAGAGTAAGGTAGGTAACCTACCTTACTCTTCCATTTGTATTACTTTAGTTAAGGATGTGTTTTTATGATTCACCCGAAAATAACGGGTAGGTCTTTCTTGAACATGCTTTTAGTGTGGTTATTTTTGCCTCTCGTACTTACGTTTTTATACTATTTTTTTAACACATTTTTTTTATCTGAGCAACAAGAGGGAGAGTATCCCGTACACAGTAACACATTTGAAAGAATATATGGCCTCATGGGAAAAGTGAATATGGCTGTTTTGGGGCCATTTATGGATGGCAACAAAAAATTCCTAATAGGAGGAGAATTTTATCCAGATTCATATGAATCCCTCGTCTTGGCTACCTATTTTAGGCGTAGCCAAATGCCGTTTGTGCTTGTTGCCTCTGTAGATAAACATGCGAATAATGGTTACGTTGGTGTTTTTGACATCTTGGAGTATGAACCCTCAATTAGGAATATCCCATCGAAAAAATTACTGGGACTTAGTGCTTCGCATAAACTATTTAAAAATACAAATGAGGATCTTTATGACGGGGGACAACGGCTTTTTTCGAAGATGTTTTCTATGGAAATTCTTTGCTTAAGCAACGACTGGGAAATAATAAAAACGCCTCAAGGGCGTCGGTTACGCCCTTACTGGAACGAAGAACGCGCCCGTAAAATATTCCATGCGATTCCAAGAAACAGCACGAGCGTTACTGCTGTTGTACAAAAAGGTACACAACGCATTGTCGGCATTGGCAGTAGTGTCCGCGCCGCAGTCGTTTCTGCATTGCCGGGAGATGTGCCCTTTATCTCCCCCGATATCGAACAGCTGACCGTTATCACAAACGGAGACTACCGATTGCACGAGATCAACGCGGCTGTTTTCAGCGATGACCTCGCGTTTATCCGCACAACGCTGGGTAATCTGGAACACCTGGATTTATCGCAAGCGCGTTTTTATAACGACACCGTCCCTCGCAGTGCACTGGATTGCAGCAAAAATATAGAATATGCCTACAATCTGCCAAAGGGGAACTTGCCCAAACTGGAGCGAGTGGACTTGCCGCCCGTCGTTTCTGTAGACTGGTACGCCTTTAGACACCTCCCCGCCTTAAAAAACATCAATCTGCCCAATACACGGCACATTGCCGCTCAGGCGTTTGAGGGGTGTGTGTCGTTGAGTGCCGTCAACGCACCCAAATTAGAAACCCTTGGGCAGGGTGCGTTTTTTCATTGTAACGCACTAAAGGGACTTGTTTTTCCTCATTTGATGAGCATAAAACGTTATGCCCTTAGCCCCTCCGTTCAGACTATAGCCATCCCAAAAACGGCGATAAAGGATACCGGCGACTTGGCCGCATTGAATGCCGAAAATAACTCCGTGTCAGCGTCAAGTTGGTCGGGATCGCTTCTCTTGTTTAGCAAAGATAACGCGAACAAAAAGAGAGAACCCAAAAAGATTATGATCTACGTGAAGGCTGATCAACATCCCTACACCATGCCCCGCTTCAACCCGCAGCTGACCGCAGAAGAAATCACCATGGTTGCCGGCACAAGCGAGGACATTCCCATTCGTTTTACGGACAAGAACGTTTCTTTGAGGATGGCATGGGGGCACAGCGACAATCCGAGCATCACACAGATCACCGTGGACGGAAAAATATCCGCCTCGGCACCGGGCAATGCCGTGCTCACCATAACGGATATCGTGGCGGATGTCACCCTTCAAGCGGGGAAGAAGGCGCACGTTTTCAGCAACTGGCCTGTAGAGTTAAAAAAACCGCTGCGGCTGAGGGTTAAGGTAGAGTAGGGGGGAAATACAATCGTATCGGTATAAACGGAAGTGATCTTTAACGAAAAACACGGCGGGGGATAGATACAATGGAAACGAATAGAGAAATACCCAATAGGGACCGGAAATTTAAAAAGAAATTTTTAATCCCTGCTGTTATTATGGTCATTTTGTTTTCCGTCATTGCTGTGGATAGCCTAATCAATGTTAATGTTAGCTCCTATGGTATGTATGAAACAACAAAAATAATAAAGGGCATTCGCAATATAAAAAGTATCAAACTTATGGCTTTTACGGATGGATGGATCATCCCCCTCGGGATTTTTGAGGGGGATTCATTTGAAAACGCCTTTATGTCTCTCTATAATGATATCTCGTTAAAGGATCGGGCGATTATCATTTCACCGGATTGGGAAAAGGGTAAAGAGTATATCGGCTATTATAATTGGAAGAAATGGTACATAGCGCCGGAATATAATGGCTCGCAGCGCGTCAATTTCTTGAAGGAAAAGCTGAACCGCTATAGGGTTTCAAGGTACGTGCAAAGCCTCACTGAAAGACTAAATACTTATCACTATGTAGTGGCCAACGATATGTGCATTGTTGAAGAGTCCACCGGACCTTTGACTCCTTATCAAAAGCCCGATTTAACGCAGGCTCAGCGCGTCTTAAGCTCTATTGCGAGGTATCCTGATAGCGTGGGCGTTTGGGTGGAGGGGGACGGAAAATCCTACTCCGGCAGGGGAAACAGCGTTTGCGCAGCGGTGGAGGGCGTTTACGCAAAAAACAAAATAACCTCTTCCGATATCCGCTTTTTAAAAATAACCACCCAAAAAGACTACCAGTTACACGAGGTAAACGCCGCTGTTTTCAGCAATGACCTCGCGTTTATCCGCACAACACTGGGTAATCTGGAGCGTTTGGACCTATCACAAGCGCGTTTTTATAACGACACCGTCCCCCGCAGTGCGCTGGATTGCAGCAAAAATATAGAGTATGCGTTTAACCTTCCTAAAGGAAACTTGCCCAAACTGGAGCGGGTGGACTTGCCGCCCGTTGTCTCTGTGGACTGGTACGCCTTCAGGCACCTTCCCGCCTTAAAAAATATCAACCTGCCCAACACTCTGCACATTGCCGATCAGGCGTTTGAGGGGTGTGTGTCGTTGCGAGCCGTCAACGCTCCTAAACTGGAAACCCTTGGGCAGGGTGCTTTCTTCCGCTGTGATGCACTGAGCGGGCTCGTTTTT
>JAGPAO010000073.1 GCA_018063805.1 Synergistaceae bacterium
GAGACCGGAATTATTCACATCTCGGCCATCCATATCTGCGTTGGCGATAAAGGTTGCACCGCTTGCAACGGTGATCGCTCCCAAACCGATGGAGTCGTTGTTCTGTACTTCAAGCGTGCCGGCGGTAACAGTGGTCGCCAGGTCTGTTTTTGCTGTTAGATTATTAGCTACAGAAAAAGTCAACTTCCCTGTGCCTTTTTTAGTTAATGCGGGGCTTGCCGCAAATTTAATTAAATCATTTTGATCAACAGGAGTCGCACCCGTCACCGAAAGCACGTTTGCGTTGAAAGCATCTGTTTGTGTTAAATCAAGAAAGCCCACTCACTTGCGACAGTATTTGCTCCCAAATCGGTGTTCATCGGAAGGGGATCATTCGCAGTGTGGTTAAAAGGGAAGCCTGTGCCAATGGTATAGCCTGTACTGTAATCAAAATCTTGTAATCCCGCCGCCCATGCAACTCCAACCACGATTGTCAATAACGCCATCAGTGCCAGTGCCAAACTACTTTTCTTTTTGCTTATCCTCATAGTATCATCACCTCTTCAGTAATTTGTGGAAAAGAAAGCCTTTGGAACCATCATTCCCGGAGCCGAACCTAAAAGGATGAGTGACAATCCTCCCCTAATAAAAAAGTATGATAATCTTTCGTCTGATAGCTCTAAAAAAAGAGTGCGCATGGATAATATTTAGAAGTATAGTGCATGAACCAACAAGGCGCAATGTTTTGTAATAGTGTTTTAATTAGAAAATTTTGAGCGGTTTGTGTGTTTTAATGCGCTGTTTTTTAAGAGCCTGTTCATAGAGGGGGAGACACGCCTCACCCCCAACAGAACTCCCGTTTCCGGGAGCCCTGTTGGGGGTGCTTTCAGAGACCGGGTTTATCCGGGTTCGTAAGGGATTTTAATCCTTTTTGTACAGAAGAGCCAGAGGAGCCAGCAGCATCAACGCTACGGGTAACCACCGCTCCGGTGTTACAGCCGCTGCTGCCGCCATTGTCCACTATGCCGCTGCCGCCGTTGGTGATCGTGAGGGTTATTTTTCCCACCTGAACGGTGTCGTTCATGAGTGTGATGGTGTGGTTGCCGTCAGCCAGCGTCTTTAGGAAGGACGCAAGGAGGGTCATGTTTTGTCTTTCAATAGCATAGCTCGAATTTGTCAACAGAACAGCATCGGCATAAATCCTGAGCTTTTCATTATTGGAAGCAGTAAGAGCTGCTCCTCTTAGGAGAAATTTCAAATCCATCGGGTTGTCGCCGTCAAATCTTGCGGTAGCAGGGGAGACATTGGGAGAGGGGGCGGGATTATTTGAATCCGCTGTGATTTTGATGCGGTTCCCGTCCCATTGGGCGATAAAGCCGTCGGATATGGTGAGGTTCGGTTTTATCGTCATGGTACCGACGGTAAAGTTCAAGTAACCGGAGGCAGGGGCGGCGTTGAGGACGATATCAATTGAAGCCGTCGGATCTGCCAAAAGGGTGTCGGCATCAAATTTAGGAGCTGCTCCGGTCAAATCAAAGCGAAGGATACTATGACTTTGCATCCATACTGTCTCTGAGTAAACGGAAGCTCCGTTACCGAGTTCAAGCGTTTTGTCTGAGTCAAGCCTAGTTGTTAAATTTCTGATGCTTGGGCTTGTTCCTATTTTTGCGCCTGAAAGCATAACAGTGCCTCCGGTTACCCGAAGCGTTCCGTTAAAGGCGCTACTGTCGCCGGTTAGCGTAAGGGGGTTAGACGTTTCGAAAGAAAGGATACTGCTCGTATCAGCGCCGGCGTTAAACTTTGTCGCTACGGTACCGGAGGGGGTGGCGGCATCGTACGTTACAATAACATTTGTTTTGCCGGTGAAATCAAACAATCCGGACCCCAGCGCAGTCGGTGTTTCGGCTGTGATTGCTGCATTATCAATAGGCTCGATAGTACCAGTAAAGTTTCTGTTGTCTTGGTCAAGGGTAAGAGACCATCTTGTTTTAATGAATCCCGCACCGCTAAGGGCCCATTGAAGAGAAGTCGATGAACTGCTCAAAAGATCCAGCGTGCCGTTGATGACTGCTGAGCCTGTCCCGTTTATCGTATCTGGGGTTAAGGTTCCCCCTGTGTTGATAGTGATCGTGCCGGCATTATCCACACCTCGGGCGGTCGATAAATTTCCGGCAGCGATGAAGTTCGCACCGCTTGCGACGGTGATCGCTCCCATACCGATGGAGTCGTTGTTCTGTACTTCAAGTGTACCGGCGGTAACAGTGGTCGCGAGAGCTGCAAACATAAAGTTTGCGGCGGAGAAGATCAGCTTCCCTGCGCCCAGTTTCTCAAAGTTCGCGGGGTTGGCTACAAAGGTGATTGTAGGTTGGGAAATAGTCATGCTTGATCTGCTGACCTCAAGTTTGTTGGCGGAAAAGACATTTCCGCCGATTCCCCACGCACCGTTGGTCATGGCAACCCCGGGCCCAACGCCTGCAGCCAAAGCAGTACCCGGCGATGGATAATCGGCGAACGGTGCTGGTATTGATACGAAAAAATAGTTCGTATCTCCTCCGGTAGTTGAGCCTAATAATCCAGTGGAATACGTGTTGGAATAGTCAAAAACGCTGGGTGCTGTCGGGGCTCCCCAGTCAACATCATTGATTGCCCATGCAACTCCAACCACGACGGTCAATAACGCCATCAGTGCCAGCGCCAAACTGCTTTTTTTCTTGCTTATCCTCATCCGTCATCACCTCTTCTGTAATTTTCGAGAAAAGAAATCCTTCGAATCAATCACGAACGAAGCCGAATCTGAAAAGACGGGCATCAATCCCCCCATAAAAAAGAATGGTCATCTTGAAGTGGATACCTATAAAAAGAATGCGTATGGATAATATTTAGAAGTATAGAGCATGAACCAACAAGGCACAAGGTTTTACAAGGGGGTTTTTGTTCGATAATTTTGATCGGGTTGCGTGTTTTAATGTGCTGTTTTTGAAGGGGAACAATCCGCTCCTTGTGGTCTCCGAGAGGTTTTTAGTGGGGTATTTTTTGCCCGCACGCCAAAATGATATAATACAGGCGATGATTTGCAGCTGATTTATCTGGAGCGATGATGCTCTATCTGTCCAATGAGGAGGTAAAGAGAATGTCTCAAATGACGCAGGCCGCCTCCGTGGTGAGCCATAAATACCGGGAGGTGGTTTTTTGATTCCTACTATCATTCCCAATGCAATATTGACTCTTTTTGTTTTTGCCTTTGGGGCGTGCATCGGCTCGTTTTTGAATGCGGTGGCGATGCGCACCGTTGCGGAAAAAAAGTGGTGGGGGAGCGAGCGCTCCGAGTGCGACAGCTGCAATACAACGCTGACGCGATGGGATTTAATCCCCGTTTTTTCCTACCTTTTTTTGCTGGGGCGATGCCGCTATTGCGGCAAAAAAATCAGCCCGCGGCATCTTTACGCCGAATTGATCTCCGGCTTTGGCTGTGTGTTGCTCTATTTTTGGTGGGGGATCTCCCCGGCTCTCTTGATGTCCGTTGTTGCCCTCTGGTTCTTTCTCTTTAACTCCCTAACCGATTTAGAATCCGGTTATATCTATGATGCGTGGGCGATTGCGCTGGGTGTGGTCGGTCTGCTTATCCGCATCGGCGGAGGGTGGCATTCTGTCATGGACGGTCTGCTGGGTGCGGCTCTTGGTTTTGGCGTTATTCTCTTGATCATCATTGTCAGCCGAGGCGGAATGGGCTGGGGGGATGCGACGCTGATGCTGGGTGCTGGGGGGGCGCTTGGCTGGAAGTTCTGCGCCATTGGGATGTACCTTGGTTTTATGGTGGGGGGAGCCATTATCCTTCCCCTCTTGCTGACTAAAAAGGTCAGCCGAAAGGACGCAGTTCCACTCGGTCCCTTTCTTGCGGCCGGTTGCATGCTCGCCATTCTCTTTGGCGGAAGTCTCCTGGCTCACTTTGGGATCGATCCATCCTGGCCATGGTTGAGGGGTGCCTAGGCACCCCTCTCTTTTGCTCTTCGGATTTTTAAGCGATGGTGATCTCAGGATCCAGGTAGACGTCTTGAACGGCGCGGATCAAGTCCACTCCCTCTTGGAGCGGTTTTTGAAAGGCCTTACGCCCCAGAATCAAACCGGTTCCCCCCGCTCGTTTGTTGATAACGGCTGTTTTTACGGCATCGGCGAGATCATTTTTACCGGAGGCCCCGCCGGAGTTGATCAGCCCGGCTCGTCCGCTGTAGCAGTTCAGCACCTGGTAGCGTGTCAAATCAATAGGGTGATCGCTGCAGAGGGTGCTGTAGACCAGGGGGGATGTTTTCCCAAACTTCAAGGCGTTAAAGCCCCCGTTGCACTCCGGTAACTTCTGTTTGATGATATCCGCTTGAATCGTAACCCCTAAATGATTGGCCTGCCCCGTTAAATCAGCCGCCAGATGGTAATCCGTCCCATCTTTGATGAAGGCGGGGTTGCGCAAGTAACACCAAAGAATGGTGGCCATCCCCAGCTGATGCGCCTGTTCAAAGGCAGCGGAGATTTCCCGAATTTGGCGAGTGGATTCCTCACTGCCGAAATAGATAGTCGCCCCAACCGCAACGGCTCCCATTTCATATGCCTGTTTTACAGAGGCAAAGAGCACCTCATCGTGCTTGTTGGGGTACGTTAAAAGTTCGTTGTGGTTTATTTTGACGATAAACGGAATCCGATGGGCGTATTTCCGGGCGACACTGCCCAGAACGCCAAGCGTACTGGCTACGGCATTGCAGTCTGCTTCCAAGGCAAGTTTGACGATATTTTCCGGATCAAAATAGGCGGGGTTTGCGGCAAAACTGGCTCCGGCGGAGTGTTCAATTCCCTGATCGACGGGAAGAATGGAGAGGTAGCCCGTGTTTTTTAACCTTCCCGAGGAAAAAAGGCTTCGCAAGGAGCGGAGAACATTGATGGATCGGTCGGAATCGACCCACACCCGCTCTATAAAATCAGGCCCGGGGAGATGCAGCGCGGAAGCGTCCAAACAGCATTTGTGTGAGAGCAACGATGACGCATCTTTACCTAAAAGATCTAAAGTCGTTGTCATAAAAATACCCCCTTTATTGTTTTATTTTTGGATTAAAATCTACGATTTTAAGTTAATTATAGCACAAAGAGAATGCTTCTTATAATATATGGTATAGTAGTCTTTAAATAAACAGAAGAGGCGTGATTGCCTCTCATTATTGATATGCAAAGGGGATTTAACCACATGGATCGAGACAACGTAAAACAACTGACTTTGGTCGCTCTTTTTGCCGCTCTGGTTACGGTTTCCATCTATCTTTTCAGGATACCCTCTTTTGACGGGAAGCTCTATTTCCACTTAGGGGAGACGATGATGATTGCCGGGGCGTTTATTTTGGGCAAGAGAAACGGTGCGCTGGCGGCTGGGATCGGCTCTGCGTTGGCGGACCTGCTTTTGGGTGCTCCTTACTGGGCTCCTATCAGTTTTATTATACACGGGGCGCAGGCGTGGACGATTGCTGCACTCTCCGACGGAAAGCTGGAAAAGAAGGATTTGATCGCCATGGGAGTGGGAGCGGTGATCGTTATCTTAGGTTATTGCATTGCCGCTTGGAATATATACGGATGGGTTGCCGTTCCCATGGAGTTCGTCGGGGATATTCTGCAGACCAGTTTCGGGATCGCCTCCGCTTACGCCTTCCTGAAGGCGTTGCGGCGCGTTAAACCCGATCTTTTTGAAAAAAAGTAACGGTTCTCCCTAGAGCCCATGTTGGGGCTGATCGTAATAGCTGCTGTTGCTCTTTTAGTATCCGTGCCCATGATGCAGCATCGGCAGACCTGTGCTCAGCGATGCCACGGCTGCGGCAAATGCAGATGGAAGGACATGGAAGAGGCTGAAAAAAAGCGGCTTCGCTGATTTTTGCATGAAGACCATCAAATAGGAGGACTGTGGATGCAGATCCGAGATTTTTCTTTGGAGCGTTATTTTGCACGTTATGAATTTAATGCGGAGTATCTTCTGAGCACGTCCGATTGTGAAAGTTTGCCCGTTCGTGAGCTTCTGGACATGGCGGGGGAGGAAAACCGAGGGCGATGGAATGATCTGACGCTGGGTTATACGGAGAGCCGAGGTCTTCCTTCTCTTCGCTCCGCGATCGCCTCGACGTATCAAGGTGTCTCTATGGAGGATGTTCTCTCCGCCGTTCCTGCGGAGGGTATTTTTCTGGCGATGAATGCGCTGTTGGAGGCAGGGGATACTCTTGTTGTTTTGGAACCGGCCTATCAGTCGCTGTACGAAATCGCGGAAACGCTGGGTTGCCGTGTTCTGCGCTGTCCGCTTATTATCCGTGAGGGCAAGTGGCAGCTTGATTTTGAGTCCTTAGCCTCCTGTCTTGCGGAACATCCAAAGCTGCTGGTCGTTAACTTCCCGAACAACCCCACCGGGTTTCTTCCGTCGGGCGAAGAGTGGGATCGGCTGATTCAAATGGCGCAACAGATGGGAGTCCGCATTTTTTCGGATGAGATGTACCGCGGTTTGGAGTTGGATCGTGAGGATCCGCTGCCCTCTATCGTTGAAAAAACGGAGGATGGGGTGGCGCTTTCCGGCCTTTCCAAGACCTACGGGATGCCCGGTCTGCGCGCAGGCTGGCTTGTCACACACGATGCGGCTTTGCTCAACCGCATGGGCTCTCTCAAGGATTACACCACGATTTGCGGCTGTGCCCCTGCTGAGATTCTTTCCCTCATCGTTCTTGAGAATGCGGCACCGATTATAGCGCGCAATAAGGCCATTATCAGAGGCAACCTTGCGCTGGCAAGGGAATTCTTCAGCGAACAGAAGGATCTTTTTACCTGGTTTGACCCTGAGGGGGGATCCACTGCGTTTCCTAAGCTTTTGCTTAAAATAGACACGATGGAGTTTGCGGAGCGTTCCGTCAAAGAAAAGAACGTCATGCTCATCCCCGCATCGGTTTTTGATCTGAATTGGCCGCACTTTCGCGTTGGATTGGGGCGTTTTTCCTTCCCCGATGCGCTGGCTCGTTTTAAAGAATTTATAGCGACGCTTTAGAGACAAAAAAAGAGGGAGGGGATATCCCCTCCCTCTTTTTTTGTCTTTATCTATCTTTGAAATTTGACGATGGTGACGCCGTATCCGCCCTCGCCCTGTTCGCCCAACCGCTGTTCCACGACATAGGGGGTACGTTTGCAGAGCTCTTGCACTTCGCGGCGTAAAATGCCCTCGCCTCGCCCGTGGATAATCGTCACCTCTCCATATCCTGCTCTGTAGGCGCGATCCAAGTATTGTTCCAAAAGGGGAATAGCCTCATCAACCGTCATTCCTCGCACCATCATGGAACTGGAAACCCCAATGGGAGCCGCCACTTTTACCTGAATGCTTTTTTGCTGAGAGGCGGCTCCAACTGGGTCAAGGATAATCCGTTTGGCCGGGACTTCCATTTTTGTGACCCCCGCTTGAATGACCGCTTTTTTTTCATCCAACCGCACAAGCGTACCTCGGATTGAGCTGCCCGCCACGCTGACAAGATCGCCGATTTTGGGCGTCTTTGCGTTGGGCGCGGCTTTTAAAACTTGTGCGAGTGCCTGATCCTCCCGCGCCTCCTCTCTCGTTTCGATCTGTTTTTTCATTCGAGAGAAGTGTTTGCGTTTGACGTCCAGCTCTTTTCTTGCGGCGACTTCCGCAGCGGTGCCGAGTTTTTTTATCAGAGCTTTGGCGGATTCCTCCGCCTCTTGAACAATATGCACGGCTTTGCGGTCGGCGTCGGCTATAAGCTTGTCTCGCTTTTGCATAAACTCCTGTGTGCGGGCTTCGTACTCCTTGCGTAGTTTTTCCGCCGCTTTTCGCGCCTTGTCCAGCTCCACGTTCTCCTTTTCCAGAGCGGAGCGTTTGTCCTGCAGGTCGGAGATCAAATCCTCCATGGAGAGCTCCCCGCCATGCATGGCTTTGCGTGCGCGATCCAGTATTTTTTGCGGCATTCCCAGTCCTCCCGCAATCAAAAGGGCGTTGCTCCTTCCCGGAATTCCAACCACGAGGTGGTAGGTTGGGGAGAGTGTCTCCGTGTTGAATTGAACGCTTGCCGTCTCAATGCCCCCCGCACTTAAGGCGAAGCGCTTAATCGGATTATGGTGCGTCGTCGCCAGGACGAGCGATTTGTTTTCTAAGAGCCAGTCTAATATGGAGATACCGAGAGCCGCTCCCTCATCGGGGTCTGTTCCCGCACCCAGTTCATCCAACAGGACAACGGAGCTGTCTGTGGCTGATTTTAGTATGTTGCAGATATGCGTTACGTGCGCGCTGAAAGTGGATAAGCTTTGTTCAATGCTCTGCTCATCGCCGATGTCCGCAAAGAGGGCATCAATCATGCCGAGGCGCGAGTTCTCCTCTGCGGGGATGGGAAATCCGTACCAGCCAAGCGCAATACAGACGCCCGCCGTTTTCAGAGCCACTGTTTTTCCTCCCGTATTGGGACCCGTGATCACAAGGATGCGGAATTTTTCTCCGCAAGAGAGCGTGACGGGGACCGCTTTTTCTCCAAGGAGAGGGTGTCGTGCCAGTTTGAAATCAAAGAGCTTTTTATTGGGGACAAGCTGCGGGAGGTGCCAGTTGCTCTCGCGTGTTTTTTCGGACAGGGCGTAGTACAAGTCTAAGGTGCCCAGGACCTCCTCCGCCTCCAGAAGAGCGCTCTCTCTTTTAAGCATTTTTTCAGTGAGTTTATAGAGAATACGCCGTTCTTCGGTCAATAAATCCTGTTGGCAGATAACCAGTTCATTGTTGGCGGAGACGAGCACGTGCGGTTCTATGTAGACACTGCTTCCGGAGCCGGAGCGATCCATCACCAGGCCGGGGAAGCTGCCCAGAGCGTCCTGCCGCACCAGTACAACATAGCGTCCGTTGCGCAGTGCCAGAACTCGTTCCTGCAGGGCCGACGCTATTCCCGGTTCACTGAGAAAACGCTGTCCCCTGCGGCGGATGGTGTCCTGTATTTTATGCTGATGCTGCCTTAGTCGGCGCAGTTTTTCCGATGCTGAATCGTACAATCGCCCCCCCTCGTCAATGACGGAGAGCGTTTCAATTTCCTCTGTAAAATCTCTGAGGCCTTTAAGAAGCATGGAAAAATCAGGCCAATCGGAGCGTGATTCCATCAACGCCTCTCGCAGTTTTAAAGAGAGAAAGAGCAATCGGCGAATTTTCAGCAGCTCTTCTCCCAGAAGCATCGCGCTCTCCTTCGCCTCCTCTAAAAGCGGCGAGATAGAGGAAATGCGGTTATCCCAGGGAAAATCCCCCTTTGTGTTGCGCCGTTCTTCTATGGAGCGAAAGAGAGATTGCCGTTTTTCCAGCATTTGCATATCCATTGCGGGAAGAATGCGAGAAAAAGCCTGGAGCCCCAAATCGCTTCTTGAGGCTCGGGCTATTTGCCGCATAATCTTATCGATTTCAAGTGATTGATAGGCTAAATCTTCTAGAATCATGGTGTTTCAGAGTCATCCTTTTCTTGTAAAGTAAGAGGCAGCCGTTTTTTCTTTTGGGCGTCGCCTTTGGGGTATAGTTTGAGAGGATTCAAGTACTCAAGCGATTTTTCCGGGTTAAACTCCGGGATGACTCCATATTCCTCTAAAATAGGGTAGACGGAGGGCCAGCTTCTTCCCGTCAGTTCCATTACCGCACTGTCTTTCATCCATTTTGGGGAGATAATGGGGGAGAGAAGAGCCGCTCCGACAAAGACAATGAGAAAGAGGATGTAGGCCTTTGCTGCTCCTGCCAAAGCTCCTGCTAAACGGTCCATCAAGGAGAGATGCGCGATGCGTATCACATTTTTTGATGATTTATTGAGCAAGGACGTGCAAAAGAGAACGGCGATAAAGATGATGAGCATGGAGATGCTCTTGGCTGCAAGGTCATAAAGGTCAAACTTGGAGGTCAGAAATTGGGCAAGGGGGGGGGAAAAGG
>JAGPAO010000213.1 GCA_018063805.1 Synergistaceae bacterium
ATCTTATCGCCGATCAAGTGGGCATGGTGGATTTAGCACTGTGCGAAGATCAAGGAGAACTGCGAGGCATTAACACCCCTTATGAGCTTGCAGATGCTGCGGCACTTATGAGGGATCGCATTGTAAGGAGCTGGATGGGGTGCGGCGTTAAATGCATGGATCCCCTGACAACATGGATCGGCCCCAGAGTACAGTTTGAAGCCGGAGCATGGCTTGCGCCGGATGTCCAGATATGGGGAAGGTCGCACATAGGTTCGGATTCTTGTATCGGAACGCATTCACAGCTGTGTGATGTCGATTTTCAAGGTTCTGTTACGATAAACGGTCCCTCCGTTATTTCCAACAGCACCGTGATGGATGGAGTGGAGATAGGCCCTTTTGCTTTTTTGAGAGACGGCGTTGTCGTGGATACGAAGGCAAAGGTCGGGCGTTTTGTGGAAATCAAAAAAAGCCATATCGGCTCCGGATCAAAGGTGCCTCATCTTTCTTATATCGGGGATACTACGATAGGGAAGAATACCAATATAGGGGCGGGTACGATTACCTGCAACTATGACGGTGTCAATAAAAATAAAACAGTCATTGGAGATGGGTGTTTCGTGGGCAGTGATACCATGTTGGTTGCCCCCGTCACTTTGGGAGATGCCGCGACGACAGGAGCGGGTTCCACCATTACGCAGGATATACCGGCAGGGGCGCTTGGTATTGCGCGGGAGCGTCAACATAACATCGATGGTTGGAGCGAATTAAAAGCGCTGCACCGGAAAAAGGAGAAAGAGTAATGCTGTCCGCACCGAACGAGATTAAGGTTTTTGCAGGCAGCGCCAACGAACACTTTGCAGGCAATGTCTGCCATAGTTTGGGTTTTTCCCCTGTAGACATGAAGATTTTCAGATTTTCTGATGGGGAAATAGGCGTGTCCATTCAGGAGAGTGTTCGCGGAAGTGATGCCTACATCATTCAGCCGACGAGCGAGCCCGTTAATGAAAATTTAATGGAGCTCCTGATTATCACCGATGCCCTTAAACGCGCTTCCGCGAGCAAGGTGAACGTGGTTATCCCCTATTTCGGTTACGCGAGGCAGGATAGAAAAACGCGCTCCAGAGAGCCTATTACGGCTAAACTTGTGGCTAACCTGATTGAAAAAGCCGGGGCGGACAGAGTGATCACCGCAGATTTACATGCGGGGCAAATTCAGGGTTTTTTTGACATTCCTGTGGATCATTTAACGGGTATTCCTCTTTTGGGGGCTCACTTCAAGAGGTTGTTGAAAAAAGAGTTGGAGGAGAGGCGGGTTGTCGTTGTCTCACCGGATGTCGGCGGGGTTGTTCGCGCCAGACGTTTTGCTGAGATGATTAATGCCGATCTTGCCATCGTCGATAAACGCCGCTCACATGATATCGCCAATTACAGCGAGGTTATGGATATTATCGGAGATATTCGGGGACGAGTCGCGATCATGGTCGATGATATTATAGACACGGCGGGAACTTTGGTGAATGCCGCAAAGGCGATTCAAGAACAGGGAGCGGAGCGTGTTTATGCGGGTGCGATTCACGGCGTTCTCTCCGGCCCTGCGGTGGATAGGATCGAAAAATCCTGTATTGAGGAATTGGTGTTAACGGATACCATCCCTCTGTCCGAGGCAAAACAGATCAAGAAAATCACAATACTCTCTATTGCTCCTCTTTTTGCGGAGGCAATACGGCGGATTCATTTCGATCATTCGGTCAGCAGTTTATTCAATCCGAGAAATCGATCAAAGTAATATAGATTATAAAGATGTATTAGAGGAGGAAAAAAAATGCGCGCAAAAGAGACTCCACAAATGGCGTTTAATAGCAGAGAAAAAACGGGAACGGGTGTTTGCCGTAAGTTAAGGGTAGCGGGACAGATTCCGGTTGTCCTTTACGGAGAGAACTACAAAGAGGGGTTGTCCGGTGCCGTTTCCCTTAAAGACATCGCTCATATCGCAAACGGAGCTTTTTGGGAAACAACGATGATCAAGCTCGCTCTTCCCGAGGGGAAAGAGGAAATGGCTTTGCTCAGGGAGGTTCAGCGTCACCCTGTATCGCGCAACATTCAGCACATTGATCTGTATCAGCTTGTCAAGGGACACAAGGTACGTGTTATCGTTCCCGTTCGTTTGCAGAACAAGGAATTGTGCGTGGGCGTGAAAATGGGCGGAAAGCTGGAGCAGATTCTTCGCGATGTTGTTATTGAGACGGATCCTCAGGAAATCCCGGGGGATATCGTTGTTGATATTGCTAAAATGGAAATGGGACAGGAAGTTCTGATGAAAGATTTGGAAATTCCTGCACACGCCGTTATGGTCACTCCCGGAGATCAGCCTGTCATCATGGTAACCCGTCCGAAGAGCATGACTGACGCTGCTGAAGACGCAGAGGGTGAAGTCGAAGTTGTTGCTAAGGGGAAGGCTAAAAAAGCTGAAGCGTAACGCCTTTCAGATAGACAGATGAAGCTTATCGTTGGATTAGGGAATCCCGGGCCTGAGTATGCTTGGACTCGGCATAACGCAGGGTGGCTGATTCTGGATTCGTTTATTAAAAGACTTAATTTAAGTGAGCCCCGCAAGAAATACCGCGGGGCTTTTTGGGGTCCCGAGCGTCTTAACGGAGAGTCGGTCGCATTTTTAAAACCCCATACTTTTATGAATCTCAGCGGCCTTTCCGTCAGTGAAGCCTTTCGCTATCATAATCTGGAGCCTCAGGATCTTCTTGTTATCTACGATGATGTGGCACTGCCCTTTGGGCGTATGCGGCTTCGGGAAAAGGGGTCGGCAGGAGGGCAGAAGGGGATGATTTCCATTTTGGAATCACTCGGAACCCAAGCTATTCCGCGGTTGCGTATTGGAGTGGATTCTCCAAAAGAGAACCGGGATATGGCCGGTTGGGTGCTTGGGAATATCCCCGTTTCACAGAGAAAATATTGGAGTGAAATAGAGGATCTTGCATGGAAAGCTTTGACCTATTGGCTTGCTAACGATATCCAAAAAGCAATGAGCTATGTGAACG
>JAGPAO010000214.1 GCA_018063805.1 Synergistaceae bacterium
AGCCAGAGCACCGAGAGGAAGACCGATCACCACAGAAAAGACCATGCTTAAGAACGCCAGTGTCAACGTAGCCGGAAAACTAACGGCGATCTCCTCCATCACCGGCGTATTCGTCTTGATCGATTCCCCCAAATCTCCCCTTAAAGCCTTCGTTATAAAGGAAAAATACTGCTCCGGCAAGGGGCGATCAAAACCAAGTTTGACCCTGAAGGCCTGCAATTCTTCCTGCGTTGCATCCGGCCCCATCATTATCTCAGCCGGATCGCCGGGAGCCAGATGCACGATCGAGAAGATCAAAATGGAGACACCCAGAAGCACCGGGATGAGCATCAATAGCCTCTTCAGAAAATAACGCGACATACTCCCACTCCCTCTTTATTTTAAACTGACTTTAAATAGCGGCGCAATCTGATTCGGGTAGGGCTCAAATCCCTGAACATTGTTCCGCGACAGAGCAAGCGTGTTTTCTAAAATCAAGAAAAGCTGAGGCGCTTCGTCGATAATATAGCGCTGCGCTTTCTTGTAGATTTCCATCCTTTTCTTGGGATCCAAAGAAGCCTGACCCTGATCCAGCATGGCATCCAAAACCTTATCGCTCCACTGTGAATAGTTGACCGAGCCGATTCCGCTGGTGTGATAAATGGGAGTCAGGGCTCCATCAGCATCTCCCGTTCCAATCCATCCGGAAAGTCCCATGCCGTTGACGCCCTTCGAGCCCGCGCTCAAGAAAGCACCGCGTTCCAGAAGTTCGATTTTAACCTCCACACCCACTTGCGACAGATAGGCCTGCACCAGTTCCGAAACATTTTTACGCTGTGTGCGCGTATCGCTGTAAAGAGTGCACTTGAACCCATTGGGGAAGCCCGCTTTTTTCAATAACTCCTTCGCCTTCTGAGGATTATAGGGATACGGCTCGCGCTTGAGGGATTTATCGTACCCCCAGATAACGGGTGCCATCGGCCCGGTAGAGGGGGCACCAATACCAAAATAAACGGCATCAACAATGGCTTTTTTATCCACCGCATAGTTCAGAGCCTGGCGAACCAGTTTGTTATCAAAGGGTTTCGCCTTCATATTGTAGAATACGTATTGAGTGCTCTGCGATGTTACGGAATAGGCCTTAAACTTCTTTGAATCCTTCAGGCGAAGGTACTCCTGCGCAGGCGCATTCGACGGGATCAAATCAATCCCGCCGGATTCAAGCTCTATCAGACGCGTCGCATCCTCCGGTATCCCCCTGAAAACCACTCTGTCAAGTTTGGGAGCCCCCTCAAAATACTTGGGGTTCTTCTCTAAAATCACGCGATCCCCGCGAATCCATTTGACGAATTTAAAGGGGCCCGTCCCGACGGGATTCTGCCCATAGTTATTCTTACCGGCCTTGACCGCTTTTTCATTCAAAATCGCGAGCTCATAACGGGCAAGACTATAAGGCAACGGAGCGAAAGGCACCTTCGTCGTTATCTTTACTTTGTACTTGTCCACAGCCTCTACGGACGCCACCTGGCGTACGTGCGTAACCCCCGGAGAAGCCGTATCGGGGTCCATCATCCGATCAAACGTGTACTTG
Organism: Synergistaceae bacterium; assembly: GCA_018063805.1. Taxonomy (GTDB): domain Bacteria; phylum Synergistota; class Synergistia; order Synergistales; family Synergistaceae; genus JAGPAO01. The sequence continues at coordinate 1,571 of JAGPAO010000214.1, forward strand.
ACGTCCTTTGCCGTCAATTCTTCGCCGTTATGAAAGAATACGCCCTTACGGAGATGAAAAATCCACACTTTGTCGCTCGGATTTTCCCACTTCACCGCCAAATCGGGGACGATCTTCATTTTCTGGTCTGTTTTAACCAAATTATTGTAAATTTGCTTTGTCACATTGGCCGTAATGATATCGTTGAATTTCTGCGGATCCATCGTGCGAATGTCGGACACCATCCCAACCTTCAGCTCGGCGGCAAAACCCATTGTAGTAATAAAGAGAGGCACACACACCGCTGCCGTATACAAAAACCTTTTTAACCCCTTAGAAAAAGACACATCCAACACCCCTTATTTTTTCCCAATTTAGTTTGTTCAAATTTTCCGACTCGCAGAAAAAACAGATACTCCTATACGGAATTAAACCAATATTCTCAATTCCTTGCTCGATTCTGCCGTCATGACTTCGCACCCTGTCTCCGTCACGATAACGTCATCTTCGATACGCACGCCGCCAAGCCCCGGAATATAAACCCCCGGTTCCACGGTCACCACGGCCCCCGGCGGAAGAGGATCTGTATTCAGAGGACCGACAATCGGCATCTCGTGCAATTCCAGCCCTATCCCGTGCCCTGCGACATGGGCAATATAAGAACCAAATCCGCACGCCTCTATATGCTTGCAGGCCACTGCGTTTAGCTCCGCACCGCTCACCTTTGAAGAAACAGCCGCCAACGTTAAGCGGTTTGCCTCCAAAACCGTATTGTAGACTTCAACCATGCGCCTTGAAACACTGCCCAGTCCAATCGTCCGTGACATATCGGAAACATATCCGTCAACGATGGCACCAAAGTCCATGGTCACCATGTCCCCGTCGCAAAGAACGCGGTCGGTAAACATTCCGTGCGGGCTGGCTCCTCGCGGCCCGGAGGCGACGACAAAATGCCCCTTAACCAGCTGCTGCGCTCCCCTCTCCCGCATCGCATTCGCGAGAAGAGTGCCAACCTGAGCCTCCGTCATTCCAATGTGAATCCGGGAAATGATGGATTCAAACGCATTGGCAGCAACGCGAGATGCCCTCCGCATCATGACAAGCTCCTCCGGCTCTTTGACAGCCCGAAGTTGCATGACCAGTTTTGAAACCCGCACCGTCTCGACACCGCTCTCAATAAGAGCCGCGTGGTTGAGAACGTTCAGCTTCTCCTCCTCAACAGCCAGGCGCTTGATCTTAAAATCAGCCAGCGTTGACCGAATAACAGGCCACGGATCTCGCCCCTCAATCTCACCCGTAGGAAGAGGTGATTCCTCTTTTGCTTGAATGAAGTACCTTGAGTCGACAATAAGGCGAACATCCGTCATCCCAACGATTAAAACAGCGGCAGATCCTGTAAATCCGGATAAATATTGCACACTTGCGCGATTATCATACTCAGCAGAAAAAAGAATGATCGCGTCT
>JAGPAO010000009.1:0-2814 GCA_018063805.1 Synergistaceae bacterium
CGAAAATCGCGCAGCCAACCCTCCAGCCACTCCATGCTCTCCGTATCCAGATGGTTGGTCGGTTCATCCATCAGCAGGATATCGGGACGCGCCAAAAGGACGGCGGCAAGCGCAATGCGCATCCGCCACCCACCGGAAAATTCTTCGCAGCTGCGATCCCCATCTTGCGGAGCAAAACCAAGCCCGCGCAAAACTTTGCGCGCCTCGGCATCAAAAGAAAAGCCCCCCCTGTGTTCAAACTCCCGCTGAGCCTGTTCGTGCTCCGCCAGAGCGCTTCGCAACCCCGCGCTGTCCTCTTTACAGAGGGAAACTTGATGCTCAGCCTCGGCAAGGCGTGCCTCCATCTGCGTCAACCCGGCGCGTTTTTTTAAGTACTCCACAATGGGGATATCCTCAAGCTCCACCAAGTCCTGCGGCAGATACCCCACCGTCCGATCCTTAGGAAGCGAGATCACTCCATCATCCACCGTCATCTGCCCGGAGAGAATCCGCAAGAGCGTCGTCTTCCCCGCTCCGTTATCCCCCACAAGCCCAATCCTGCTTTTATCCGTAATAAACCAGTCCACCCCGTCAAAAACAACGCGCTCTTTAAACGCCAGGCGAACTCCCTTTAAATTGATCAGCTTAAACCCCTCCATCACAACAACCACAAAGTTCTATTATAAATGGGTAACTCCGGAAATTCCATTTTATGAAAATTTTTCTTATGAAACGCTCGAAAGCTGGCATTTCCCCATGTTGATGCACCTTTTACACATGTAAAAAAAGGAGATATCCTGTAGAATAGGAAAAGATATGATATTCCAACTGGAGGTGTGTATGAATGGTATCACTTGAACGCGCGTTCGTCCTTGCTGAAGCCAACCTTCGTTTTGAGGGAATGCAATCCTCTCCTGAGGCGCAAAAAATCTTTGATCGCGTTAAACATGGGGAGCTTTCTTTTGAAGATGCACGCGGGGAGCTTCTGGACCGAATTACAAAGAGGGCGACAAAAGCCCGCCTTTTTTCCCGTTAGTGTCCTTCTATAAATCCAGCCCCGATCCCTATTGCTACCCCGGGTCGAATGTTCTAATCAATCACTTTGAAATCCGGGATGCGTCGCTTCTTGCAGAAAGCGAATCAGAATTAAGCCAGCTGGCAGAGGCGGAAATACAAAGCACCCCTATCAGTGGCAATTTCGATCTGCCCCATCTTCAAGAAATCAACCGACGGCTTCTTGGAAGTATTTACCCCTGGGCAGGCGAATTGCGTACCGTGCGCATCTCAAAAGATGGCTCCGTTTTTGCCTATCCCGAAAACATCAAACCTTTTCTCGACCAACTTTTTAAAGAATTACAACGCGAAAACTACCTTAAAGACATGCCTTGCGAGGCCTTTATTTGCCGCATCGCGTACTACCTGGGAGAATTGAACGCGGCACACCCCTTTCGAGAGGGAAACGGACGAACTTCCCGTATTTTTATTTTCCTGCTAGCGCACCAAGCCGGATATGAGATTCACTTTGACAAAGCAGACCCCAAAGAGATGATTGCCGCCAGTATCGCAAGCTTTCATGGTGATAACACCCGAATGGAAAACCTGCTAACGAAAATCACCGTTTGCACGTGTGCAGAGCACTGAGCTGCTCTGAGTTGGCGGCATAACCGGCAGCGGAAAGGGTATCCGGTCGGATGTGCTCTCCGTAAATTTCGACCCAATCCCCCACCTGAATGCTCTCGTCCACGGCGATAAATAAGTGGCTCATAAAAATTTTACTGACAATGGGAAACGCCCTGCCGTTGATATAAACGGGAGCTTCTTTTCGAACGCGTAATAGACCATCGCCATACCCCAACGCAAGAACGGCGACGCGCATTTTTTCCGTTGCAGTAAAGGATGTTCCGTACCCCAAATGATCCCCGACATCAAGAGATTGGATATAAATTACTCTGGAATGCAAAAATAACACCGGGTTCACCCAATCAACGGGTGATGACGCAGAGTAGCCGTAAACCAGAATTCCGGGGCGCACATAATTGCAAAAATCAAGCCTGGGGTCACGCTGAACCAGCGTAGCGCTGTTTTCGCTGTGGATGTAGCGAAAGGGTGCCGCGTCAGAAAGAGATCGATATAGTCCGGCGAATACATCCACCTGCCGGTTATGCTCCGTCAAATCATCCTCCTCCGCCAGGGGAAAATGCGTGGAGAGTCCGGTGACTTCCAGTCTTTCAGCGGAGCAGATCCCCAGAATTTCCCGGGCCTCGTCCACCCCTCTGGCACCAAACCGATTCATACCGACATTGAACTTTAGGTGCAGCTCGACGCCCTGCAATCGCTTCCTGTTCGCTTCTAGCCAGCCTTTGCCGGGAATGGAAAGGGCTATATAAAGCTTTTGAGCCGATTGGATTTCCTCGGCGTTCGCCGGGTTCGTCGCCAGCACATAGGCCTCGGGGAAATTCCTTTTGATGGTTTCCGCTTCATCGACAGCGGCAACGCAGAAATGCCGGACGCCCACTTGCATCAAGCATCCGACAACCTCCAAAAGCCCCATATTATAGGCATTGTTTTTCACAACGACCAACAGCTCTTTACCCGTGTAGTCCTTGATTTTAGCGGCATTACCCGCCATGACGTCATATTTGATCTCCAAACAGTTATGCATAAGAATCGTCCTTCAACAATATTTAATCCTTAGCCAAAAAACTAAAGATCGCGCTCATACATTTCCTCCGTCGTTTGCCTTCGCACCGACAACACAGGAACACCTTCGCGAATCATGACCACGGAAGGGATCGGGTTCTTATTGTAATTACTCGCCATCGAATAATTATAGGC
>JAGPAO010000009.1:2914-21102 GCA_018063805.1 Synergistaceae bacterium
CCGTTTTATTGTTTCCGTGAAACATGATCTTACTCATGTCAAAACCCAATTCCCGTGCAATATACAGCTCTCCGCCGGAGACGACATCCAAGCCGATATCTTCTCGCTTCAGAATACGAACCATATCTTTCGTCAAAAACGCTTTGGATGCGTAATAGGTTTGAGCACCATCATACTTATCATCAAAAACAGCCTTTAGTTCTCGAAGACGCCTCACAATTTCATCCTCGGACATGACATAAAGCGGCGTCCTAAATTCCCTTGCAAGTGCCACCATATCCACTCCGGAAAAAATATAATTCTCCATAAACCCATTCCCCCTGCACGTTCAAGCTTCTGCTCAAAATCCGCATCAGCTTGTTCGGTAAAATCAAGTTCTTGTATTTTACATCAATACGGATAAAACCCCGTTTATTCATACCGATTTTCCCCTTGCGCGTTTTTAAAAACAAACGGAAAATAGGACGATCTAAAGCCATCGCGAATCCGCATCGCGATGAAAAAGGAGACCATAATCATGTTATCTATGGAAAACCTCAACAAAGCATGCTGCGATTTTATGGCAAATAGCGCATTGAACACACTGCCGGATTTCGGGCAAACGAGGATATTTCAATCACCATTGATCGGAGTTGCGAGCGCAAAAGACCCTCTTTTTTTGAAGCTAAAAGAAGCCGTAGCCCCGCATCATATATCGCCTGAAGAATGGCTCCCCTCCGCGCAAAGCATTATCTCCTTTTTCTTGCCCTTCACAGAGGCGATTACGGCATCCAACCGAGAAATGGGGGACACATCCCTGCTGTGGCTAATGGGACGTTATGAGGGGGGCGATTTTTTCATGCCCGCCTTTTCAACGATGGTTGAGGAAATGCTGAAAGTAAATCAATACAGAGCGCTTACTCCTGCCTACCACGAACGTTTTAAAATTATCGACAAAAAAAGCAATTGGTCGGAGCGGCACGTCGCCTTTATCGCCGGGCTTGGAACTTTTGGACGCCACGGAGCACTGATCAGCCGGTCGGGGTCCTCGGGAAGGGTTGCAAGCGTTATCACCGATAGGCAATTGGAACCGACACGAAGAGACTATACGGGGATTTTCGACTACTGCATCGATTGCTACCAATGTATCCCCCGGTGCGATTTTAACGCGATTACAAAGGAGAACGGAAAGAACCACGACATCTGCTCTCAAAAAGTCGATGGCATCACAAGAGTCAAATACGCCCCGCGTTACGGCTGCGGCAAATGCAACACCAACGTCCCCTGCGAAATGGAGCGCCCATAATCCAGACCGTGCAATAGAATCGCGTGGGCGAAACAGGAGCTGTCTTGCGGAAGAACCGCTCAACAGACCCTGTTTCGTCCGCTTTCTTTTGCCTTATATAAGTTAACATCCGCTTTTTTTATCAAATTATCAAAGCTGTCAGCGGGATCATAGGCGGCAACGCCAAAACTAGCGGTGACCGTTACCTTGATACCCTCCTCTTGGAACGCGAAGTTACTTATTTTCGCCCGTAGCGATTCCGCCTTACCATAGGCAACTCCTACCGGAGTACCGCTCAGCAAAATGAAAAATTCCTCACCGCCGTATCGGGCAAAAACATCTGATTTCCTCAAGTTATTCGAACAGAGCAGCGCCACGGACTTTAAAACATAATCTCCAAAGCCGTGACCGTAGGTATCGTTTATTTTTTTAAAATGATCCAGGTCAAACATAATAACGCTCAAGGGTTCGTGATTAAGGCTTGCGATTTCAACTTCGCTTTGCCCCGTCTCGTAGAGATATCTCCTGTTATAAATGCCCGTCAAGGCATCTATCGCGGCTTTTTCTTCCAGATCAGTCATCATCTTTTTTAGAGTTGAAATATTATTTATAATAATGCTATAGCCGATTAATTGGTTCTTCACCGTGATTTGAGAAACGGAGAGACTAAACACCCCTACGAGTCCTCCCTGATCCAGGGTAAATTCGGTTGAATCTTTAGATTCCTTAGACTCATTCTTCCTTCGGTGAAGCGATGAAATATCAAAAGGCAGATAATCCATTTCATCAATGCTGGTGCCAAGCGGAACCTTTTTCATTTGCGGAAAAATATGATGAGCGGAATAATTGGAATCCATATAAATTCCATCTCGATCAAAGAGAATAACACCCTCGCGTAAATTGTTGATAGCGTTATCTTTAATGATAGAAATTAAATTAAGTATCCCGTAGCGATAAAGAGCATACGCAAACAGAGCAAGGGCAAAAACAAGCCCATAGGCCGTGATATCAACATTGTGTTCGCCGACAGGAACAACATACGTTATCGTGTTAAATACGGGAATAAACGCAGAAATAAGGAAAAAAACCGCCTGTTTTTTAAATCGCTTCGTTCCGCTCCGATACCGCGATATCAGCGTAAAAATCCCCAAGAAATTGATTCCAAGTTGATAAATAAGCCTCAATCTAAAAAGCGGACCGGGAATCAATCTCAACTCCCCGAAATGCCCATCGTTGTGATACGTAACAGAAGAGAACAAAAGATGGTTATCCTGCCATGTATAGGCCAAAAGAGCAAGAGAAAACGGGATAATCCACAAACTGAACAGGACCACTTTATTTTCCAACTTATCGCCGCAAAATTCCCTCACGCATAAATACCATATGGTCGGTATAAAGGGCACACCGAGGTAGCGAATCTTCATACCCACCAGTGCCGAATCAATAGAAGTGCTGTTCACCTCAAAGAAATTACCCAACAAGCAAAAGAAAACGGCAAGCCCCAAAAAACTTATATAAGTAGATTTCTGTGCGTCTTTTTTATAAATCAAAACTATAAGTATAAAAAAAGAAAACAGCATTGCAACACTGGCAACAATCATAAGTGCTTAAGCCTCCTGAAAACAATTCAATCTCTAAATTAATAGATTAAGAACGCCGCACTCCAAATCTTTCTTTCTGAATTACGACAATATATCGTTTTAACCATTGCGCTTAGAATCATTTAATAATGACATTATTTTCTATTGTATATCAGAGCAAAAAAAAAAGATAGCGTTCATCATTCTATAATACACAAATACACAACATCATTCTCCCTCGCAAAATCACTGAATTGCCCTGTCCGCCTTTGATCGGTATACCGCATAGGTGCGTTATTTTTACCGTCTTCTTTTATTTCTCAATCAATCGCTTTGAACTTGAACTTTTTCCGCTTATACTTGATACTACGTATGAGAACTGATCTATTAAAATGGGGTTGAGTGAATGAAGCGCATCGTATCTCTAAGAAAAGCCTATGCTATCGCTTATATACTTTTACTTTTGGTTTGCTTCTTCCACGGCACACCCGCTTTAGCCGTAGCCATTGCACCGGATGAGAGCTTCCACTTCCGATTGGTTGACCCGATCGAGAACAAATCGGATTTTCGCGTGTGGCGCAATCGCTACGATCCGGGGGATGTTCTTTCCGAGAGAATGACCGATTACTTCGTGCGCAGACTCAAGGAGACGCCCTTTATCTCCTCGTCCCTCATTAACCGAAGAAATGCCTCCTCTTGGACGACAAAGGGGTTTACTCGTTACGATGCTGTCATTCAGATCAACTTGGAGGATCTGCAAATATCCAAAAGGGACACATTCGGCTCCCGCATGATTTGGGATGTGGTGCTGAGAATGACCGTCTATAATGGTTCCAATAGGGAACAAATTTTTGATTCCGTTATCCGCAATCGCGACAGCAGACTGCACATTCTCTATACCGACGTGCTGGAAAATAAGCCCATTTATTGGGAGCAATTTGAAAAAACGGATTATTGGCGCGCCATTCGCAGCGCTCTGGACGATGCCTATGATCAACTGGTTCTGGGCTATACAGGGTATCGCATGGTGGGGCAAATCGTCGCCAAAGCAGAGCGCGTGGACGGTTCTCTCTCCGTTCCCAAACGCCTCGCAGACAAACTCTACCACGTAACCATCGGCAGAAATCAGACATTGCGGCAGGGGGATGTCCTCATTGTGACGCGTGCAAGCGCGGTGCGCACGGTAGATCCGGACCAACGAGAGCTGCATTTCCCGCAGATCGTGGGGAGGGTTCGAGTTTTCTTTTTAAAAGACAATGATGCCATCGTCGAAGTTATAAAAGAATCCGTTGATGCCCCCATTCAGCTTGGGGATGCCGTTTCCGTCCCCATTGCGGGGAACCGCAATGGGCGATCGTTCTAGAGATTAAGGAGGATAGCCGAGTGAAACATCAATATAGAAAATTACTTGCTTTGATTCTTGTCATTCTATTGGGAGGCGGCTTGCTGCTCTCGCCGCCGCTTTGGGCCAACGGAGCGACACCACCCGGGGAATCCGTTCAGCCAAAAAAACAAGCTCCCAAAAATGTTAAAAAACAAAGCGCTGTAAAAAAGAAACAGCCTGTCGTGAACGCCAAAAAACCGGCAAACGACCAAAAGCAAAAAAATGAAGCAGCGGCTATAGCCAGAGCACAAGCGGAGCTCCGTGCGCGCACAGCCTGGAAACAGGGACAGCACCTTGTGGAGACGGGAGATTATCGTTCCGCTATCTCCTTTTTACAGCGCTATATAAGGGATCATGCTCCCTCTGCCGATGCGTGGTACTGGCTGTCGCGGGCACATCATGCTCTCGGCGATTATGACCGATCACAGGATGCGGCCAATATTGCCCTGCAATTGGACCCCCTCTACCCGGCATTAACGAAAGCACCGAGCGGTTTGCAGCCGCTGCCGATAAAAACTAAGGCTACCAGAGGGGATCCTCCGCCATCCATGGCCGTGCTCCCCATCAAGCCCGTATTGCCCACGGGAATACAGCTGACGCCCGTCACCATCTCCCCTCCCTATTTCAATATCAGCGGGGATAAGAGACTTTCCGGAGACATCCCGGCTGAAGGGCGCGGCGTACCCGGGCTTATCTACAAACCCTACCCCCCTCTGCCCAGGGGAAAAACCCCTGCATGGATGCAAAAAGAGCGTTTCCAGGAGATTTCCCGCTGGCGCCATCGGGTAGACCGCATCGGAATCTTAGAAAAACCGCGCGTCCCTATCGCTTGGCGAGGGGATAGGCCATCGGTTATCTTCCTCTGGACGGGGAAAGAGTGGGCACGTATTAACGGGCGCAGGGTGCTCATCCGCGGGAACATCTTGGGAAGAAGCACAACGGAAAAAGCGTCCTCCTCACTTCGCCGAACGCGGGAAGAGATCGAGCAGTTTTTGACGGAAAAGGGCTTTGTGTGGCATGAAGCGGACACTCCGGCGCTTGCAAGCCAAACGGCTCACTGGCGTTACGCATGGGCCGACACGGTACGCTTGGGAGCCACGCCGACGGAACTTCCTCCGACAAAGGCTTCCAGTGACGATGCCACGGTGATACGCACCGAAGAAAAAACGGGCGAAGATGCCGCTGACACGCGTATTTACAGGGAGGAAATCCAGTGGCTCCCGCCGGAACCGGAAATATCCATCGCTCCGACAGACCCCTCTGCGGAGTTGGATCAAAATGGAATTCCCGGGAATCAGATTATTTTTGAAGATGTGGATTGATATGGAGGGATATGTGATGAAAAGAGGATTGCCCTTTTTCCTGTTGTTGTTTTTACTTTTTTTTGTGTCTTCGGCCAACGCACAATCCGTCTATGTCATGACTCTTACCGATATATCCATTGAGGAGGCACAGGATGGGGTTCGCGACTTCATGTTTGCCAAAAACTTCTCCCTGGATGCGGAGTTCCCCCACACGCTGATTTTCTCTAAGCGGTTTCCGCAGCTCTTTGGCACCCATCGGCGCGCCGTTCGATTTAACTTTCAGTTAAGGGAGAACGGAACGCGCGTATTGATCAGTGGGGCGATCAATCAGCTGGGGCCGATTCTCAAGGAAATGCGGCATCAGATAGACTCGACACCGAGGCATCAAATCCGTAACGAGGCGATCAACCAAATGCCCGGCTTTTTAAACAAGTCACCGCTCATTTTGGGCATTGTTATCCGTCATAAAAACAGAGACGGCTTTGCTGTCATCAATGAAGTCAGAGAACTCAGTTGGGCACTGGACGTAGGGCTCAAACCCAACGATCTGATCCTTGAAATTGACGGCAACCCGACAACGCAAAACAGTATCCCATGGATTCGCACTCTTCTTGCCGGTTTATATGAGGGAAACACGAGCTTCACTCTTAAAATAGAACGGGATGGGCGAAAGGGAATCGTTCGTTTTGTTCCCATTTATGCCTATCGACCCATAAGGCTACCGAGCAACAACCCGAGATAATTTATTCTTCACAAAAAAGGAGCGTGGACGCAGTGGAAAAAAGAATCGATCCGGGCGCAACGATCACAAACGTAATGGAAAAACGCTGGAGCCCCAGAGCCATCGTAGGACCCGTTCCCCCCAAGAGCACCCTTCTGAATATCTTAGAAGCGGCGCGGTGGGCACCATCCGCTTTTAATGAACAGCCGTGGGTGTTTTTTGTAGCTACGGCGGACGAACCGGATGAATTTCAAAAAGCACTGGACTGCCTGGTTCCCGGAAATAAACAATGGGTAAAAAATGCCCCCGTCATTCTCTTTGGGATAACGAAGAACACGTTTGACAGAGAACATGCACCTAACCCCTTGGCGCTCTTTGATCTCGGCCTCGCGGTAGAAAATCTGTTGCTGGAAACGGTCAATCACGGGCTGGTCGCCCACCCCATGTCCGGCTTTTCGTCTGAGGCTGTGCGCCAAATCTACGATATCCCAAGCGGCTATGATCCGAGAATCGCCATTGCACTCGGACATCTCGGTAATCCGCAATCCCTTGAAGAACCGCTGCTCTCCATGGAAAAATCGGAACGCAGCCGAAAAAATGTTGCCGATTTTACCTTTACAAAAACGTGGGGGAAATCATTCTAACAATGGAGCATTCCAAGACTCCCCTCGTTTCCATGCGAGGCATCAGTAAATTATTTTTCGGGATTCACGCAAACCAAGATGTGGACTTTGATCTTTTTGAGGGAGAAGTCCACGGGTTGCTTGGTGAAAATGGAGCCGGGAAAACGACGTTGATGAATGTGCTCTGCGGCATTTATACCCCGGACAAGGGAACGCTCTCCATCGAGGGAAATCCCGTCTGCTTCCTCTCGCCAAAGGATGCCATTGCATGCGGTGTGGGAATGGTGCATCAGCATTTCATGCTGGTACCCGTCCTTTCCGTCTGGGAGAACATGTTGCTTGGGCTGAAAGATGTCCCCATGGTCCTTGATCGTGAGGGAACAATTGCACGCATCCGCGAACTCTCTCAAACGTACGGACTGGAAGTGGATCCGGAGGCAAAAGTGTGGCAGCTTTCTATCGGAGAACAACAGCGAGTGGAAATTCTGAAGATGCTCTACCGGGGGACAAAAATATTAATCCTTGACGAACCCACTTCCGTACTGACCCCTCAAGAGGTTTTGGATTTTTTTGCCACACTCCGACGTATGACCGCTATAGGGCACGCCATCGTGCTGATCTCACATAAAGTGGAAGAGATGCTCTCCATTGCCGACAAGCTGACCATTCTCCGCAAAGGAAAGAAGATTGACACCGTTTCAAGCGAAGGCATTACCCGAATGCAAATCGCTGAAATGATGGTGGGAAGGCCGCTCGGCGTGATCGAAAAAAAAGACTACTCCGGTTCGGGGGCTGTATTGCTCGAATGCAGGGATATCTCCGTCCGCAATGATCGAAATCTACCCGGAATCAAGAATATCTCCTTCTCCCTCCGAGAGGGAGAAATATTAGGAGTCGCGGGCGTCTCCGGTAATGGGCAGGGTGAGATGTGCGAGGCGCTTTGCGGCCTTCGGAAAATTGACTCCGGGCATGTTTTTATGGGGGAAAAAGAGATCACACACCGAACCGTGCGTGAAAGAATTCAAGACGGGATTAGCTATATTCCTGTAGACCGCAAAGGAACAGGGCTGATCCCTAATATGAATCTTAGGGAAAATATCGCCTTAAAATATTACTGGGAAAAACCATACCGAGAACACGGCTGTTATATCCGTTGGGATCGTCTCGCATCTTTAACCGCCGATTTGGTGCGAGATTATAACATTGCCGTTAACGACTTGAAAACACCAGTTCGCGCCCTTTCAGGAGGGAACTTGCAAAAATTGATGCTATCGCGGGAGATTTCAAAAAATCCGACGATTATTTTAGCTATGCACCCCGTCTGGGGGCTTGATGTTGGAGCCACGGAGTTTGTCCATCGACAACTTCTGAAGGAGAGAGAGCAAGGAGCCGGAATTCTTCTGATCTCGGAAGATTTGGATGAACTATTGGAGATGAGCGATCGCATTCTGGTCTTGTGTCAAGGAGAGCTCATGGGCACGGTCGAAAACCCACAGGCTATCGGGCGAGATCGTATCGGTCTCATGATGGGCGGGGAACAGTGGACTGATCCCGCAAAGGAGAGTGCCTGATGGGGTGGAGACTTGAACCCAGGCCGGACAGCGCATCAAACGGAGGCATGTTTGTCTCTGCTGCCTCTTTATTTGTGGCATTAGTTGCGGGGGGGCTTTTAATGGCGCTGCTTGGCGTCAATCCATTGCAGGCTTACACGGAAATCTTCTCCGGTTCCTTGGGAAGCGCCTACGGTCTCAGTGAAACAGTCGTCAAGGCCATTCCTCTAACCTTCACGGGACTAGCCTGCTTGATCGCCTTTCGGATGCTGATCTGGAATATCGGTGCGGAGGGACAGCTGTGTATGGGAGCCATCGCAACCGTTGCCGCCGTTCGTTATTTCCCCGTTGAAAACAGCGCGGTGATGCTTTTAATCCTTTTTGTGTCCGCATGCATCGCAGGGGGACTTTGGGGCATGATTCCCGGTTTTTTACGCGCCAAGTGGAATGTCAACGAGATCATCGCAACCCTCATGTTAAACTACGTTGCGATTAATTTTATGGATTATCTCCTCTATGGGCCGTGGAAGGATCCGGCAAGCATGGGCTTCCCCATGACCACCCCCTTTCCCGACTTTGCCCGTCTTCCGATTTTGATCGCAGGGCGCATCCACCTTGGAATCATTATCGCCCTCGTCATTTCAGGAGTTCTTTGGCTCATTCTTCGCAAGTCATCATGGGGGTATGAGATCCGTGCCATTGGGGAAAACGCCAAGGGCGCGCGCTATGCCGGCATCAATATTATGCGCAACATCCTGTTGGTTATGTTTGTCTCCGGAGCGATTGCCGGGCTTGCGGGCATGGGAGAGGTTGCAGGATTACAGGGGCGCCTTTCCAGAGGATTTTCCGTCGGTTACGGCTATACGGGGATCATCGTCGCGTGGCTGGCACGCTTAAACCCGCTGGCAGTTCCCTTCGTAGCCTTTTTAATGGCTATCCTGCTCGTGGGAGGAGACACGATCCAAGTCGTCATGCGTCTCCCTCTTTCAAGCGTCCTGATCCTTCAGGGATTGATCTTATTTTGTGTTTTAGCGGGTGATGTCCTCAGTCGTTACCGAATAAGACACACGCACCCCATCTGCTCAACGAAAGGAGAGAAGCCATGGAAACCCTGATCCCGATTCTGGCTGCAGCCATCCGAAGCGGAACCCCGGTTCTGTACGCTGTGCTGGGAGAACTTTTAACCGAACGCGCCGGAGTCATGAATCTCGGGCTTGAGGGAGTGATGCTCGTCGGTGCGTTTGCCGGTTTCAGCGCTACCCGCGCGACCGGAAACCCGTACATTGGGCTGCTCATGGCCTTTGCCGCAGGCTGTTTTATCGTCCTCATCCACGCCTTTTTAACGATCAGCATGGGCACCAACCAAGTGGTCAGCGGACTCGCGCTATCTCTTTTCGGAAGCGGATTGAGCGCGCTTTTGGGAAGAAATTACATCGGGGAAACGATCTCCGGAATCAACCCCGTGCACCTCTTTTTTCTCGGGGATATCCCGTTGATTGGTCCCATTTTTTTCCGACATGATATTTTAGTCTATTTATCCTACGCCCTCATTCCCTTTCTGTGTTGGTTTCTCTTCCGCACCCGCGCCGGTATGAACCTGCGTGCAGTGGGAGAAAACCCGCGGGCCACCGACGCCATGGGGCTTTCCGTGGTAAAAATTCGCTACCTCTACACGCTGTTGGGAGGCGGACTCGTTGGACTTGCAGGAGGGTATCTTTCCGTGGTCTACACCCAAATGTGGGTGGAAGGGATGACGGCAGGCCGAGGGTGGATTGCGGTCGCGCTGGTCATCTTCGGTACATGGCATCCTGCCCGAGCCGCTATAGGGGCCTACCTTTTCGGCGGAGTCGAGGCACTGCAGCTCCGCATGCAAGCTGCGGGATCCAGCGTTCCCGCTTCGCTTTTACTCATGCTCCCGTACTTAATGACGCTCATCGTCCTCACCGTGATCTCTATTCGCAAGGGCAAGGGGACAGGACTTGGCGCCCCCGCAGCCCTAGGCAATCCGTTTCGGCGGGAAGAACGGGATTAAAATCCGCAAAGGAGTGTTTACCATGTTTTCAGTCAAAAAAATATCCGTAATCGTAATCCTATTCCTTCTCTTTTTCTGTCCCCCTCTGCGGGCAGAAACACTTTCAGAAGATAAACCTCCTCGAAGAGGGGGGGTTGTTCTTGTGCTTTCCGGAGGAGGAACAAGGGGAGCCGCTCATATAGGCGTCCTCAAGATACTGGAGCGAGAAAACATCCCCGTCGTCGGTATTGTCGGAACAAGTATCGGTTCCGTCATTGGGGGGCTCTATGCCTGCGGTTACACTGCTCAGGAACTTGAAGAGATCCTGACCGGGACAGATCTCCTTTCCCTCATAGCAGACACAGGCGCACGCTTGCGCCCCAGCACCGGAAACCATCGCCCCATGGGGGAGAGATTGGGCATTTTTAACGCCCAATTTGATAAAAACCGCAACAGAACGGGCCCCTTAGGAAGCCTTCCGGCCGTCGCTTTTACCAATTTTCTCTCTCAATACACTTCTCGGGTTCCCGTCACGGATTTTGATCATCTTCCCATCCCCTTTGCCGCCGTAGCGACTAATCTTGAAACGGGGAAACCCGTCATCCTGCGGCAAGGAAGCCTTTCTTCCGCTATTCGAGCCTCCATCGCCATTCCGGGGCTTTTAGAGCCATGGACTATCGACGGAAATCTGCTCGTTGATGGCGGACTTGTGGCTAATCTCCCGGTAGCCATCGCTGAGGATCTTTTCCCGGGCTACCCTATCCTGGCTGTTAACCTTGCAGGAGAGGACATTACAAAAGAGCGCACCCAATTCCGCTCCGTGGCGGACGTATTCGCTCAAGCCATCGATATTATGACCATAGAAAATATCCGAAAAAACGCGGCTTCTGCAGATCTAATCCTTCACCCCGATGTCAGCGAGTTTGGCATATTAGAGGGGGGCGGCTATGAGAATATTATCCAACGAGGGGTCGATGTGGCAGAAGCGCATCTCGATGACCTCCTCGCCTTGACGGCCAATGAAGTACCCATTCCTATTCGCGAACCGATGAAGACAGAACCGATGATCGTGCGCAAGATCATCATCGTCGGCGTTCCCGAAGAAATGAAGGAAGAACTGATCGACGAACACTCACAGTGGGTCGGAAAACCTCTGGATACCGCTACGATCAACAGCACCGTCAGACGTTTGATACAACGGGATGAATTTTCCACCGTTGATGCACACACAGAACCTGCGGAGGATGGAGTCAACGTCGTTCTCTCCTTTGCCCATCGCCCGGCCTATGAGATTTCTTTTGGCGGATACACGACCAATCTGCACTCAAACCGCTGGATATCCGTCATTGCAAGTGCGCGAGACATCCTCGAAACCGGGGATGCCGCCTCCATAGAGCACCGCTTCAGCTCACAGTGGGGGACGCAACTGCGCTACTTTACTCCCAGAAAAAACAGCGGACAGTGGGGTTTTGCGATCAACGCGATGGAGGAAGATTTAAACCCAAGAAACGATCAGGCACAGATGGGAAATGCCTCTCTTTTGTTGGAGCGCTACAACGTCAGAGCGCTTTATTATAAGGAAAACGGCCTCAGCCGCATGGGGATAGGGGGAGCAGCAGAGCGAACCACAGGAAACGGTCCGTCAAATGACGTATGGGGCCCCTACTTGACCTTTTCCTACGACACTCTGGACAATATCCTCGCACCGACAAGCGGACTTGCCTTCGCCAGTAGCCTTTGGTGGAGCGACTTGCAAACACTGGTAACGCAAACAACATTTGATTACTACCAACCATTAGGGCAAAACAACTGGAGAACCCGTTTCCGAGTAGGGCTGGAAACAGGGGACAGCAAAAACCCCGCATACCGCCCGCAACTGGGGGATCAGGAAGAGCTTTACAGCCTTGCCCGACATCCTCTCATGGGGCAACAGGTAGCCTGGTCTCATTTCGGGGTCGCCAACCATTTGATGAATACCTGGTGGGGCGGAGTCACGGTTGAGGTTTTCGGCCGCTACGGAATCGCAATGGATAACTGGACGCGTGTGGAGGATGCGTGGGAAACGGGATTAGTCTTCTCCATTCCGGGACAAATCACCAGCGGTAAAGTCCTCGTGGTCTATGATGACAGCGGCCAGTTCACCTTCGGGTTCTCAATCGGCAGCCCCCGCTGGTGGACATCACCAATGCCATAAGGCTCTAATTGTCTTTTCGATACGCGGGGCTTAAGCTTTGCCCCGCATTGATTTATCCGATTAAAACCAAAATCCCAGCAAGTTCCAATCCGTCAAAAACAGCATCCATCCCGTGGCCAGAAAGGCAAAGAGCAAGGAAATCATCTTTTCGCCCCATCGATAGCTTGGGTTAAACAGCGAGATCAACAGACGGATCCACAGCCAAAGGAGCAACAGAGCCCCCGCCATCGGAATCAACAAAAGAGCTTTTACTCGAAAGGGAATCGCATACAAAAAAGCAGGTCCAAGAAATTTTTGGCTCAGCAAAAGCCCCACTACAAAAACAAGTTGACTCATCCAAAAAAGGGTGGAAAGAAGCCATATTTCTGTCATGGAGACTCCGCCTCTCTCCCATGGCAAACGCCCACGATTGAGGGCAACAGCCAAGACAAAACCAATGCAAGAAAACACGGATGTCAGAGTGAAAAGAATTAGAAGGCCGCGTTGCCATGGAAGCGTCTCGCGAAGAGGGAGTTTATCATACGTATCCCAAACACCCTTGACCGTCATAGAGAGAACTTGCCCCTCTTGATTTTTTTGGAAAAACAAATAGTCCCCGCCGTTCTCCTTCTTGAACAGTAAGGGCTCTTCAGTGGCCATCCACTTTACTCCATCCAAGAGCACTCCTTCGGGGATTACTTCTACTTTCATTTGCTCTCTCAAAAGAGAAAATGCCTTTTCCGCAGTGCTATGCGCAATTCGATTATGGCGATAGTACCCGGCAACATCTGTATCCACTGTGGCCGCTACATTCACCGTCGGCACATCTGTCGACAGTGCTCCCGGCCAAAAACGCGCAACCAGCGCATCGGCCATTTCATCTCGAAAATCTAATTTTTCCCCGGTAGCAGCGATGAAAAAACCGAAATTTTTCTCCGGAATTAGAAAAAGGAAGCTTGAAAACCCGTCTATGTCGCCATTTTGACCCACACCCCGCAACGATCCAAAACGCAGCCCATCATACCCTAAAGCCGTTCCTATAATCCTTGGATGGGGGGTAAATTGCCGGGCAAAAAGCCCCCTTGAATAGCGTTCGTTGAGCAGGTATTTGCGCCCGTATTTTCCGTATTGGAGCTGCGCAATCATAAATTTAGCCATATCCGCTGCTGTTGAGGAAAAGCCGACGGCGGGAAGATCATAGTAATAACGATAAGGAATGGGCTGGCCCTGCGGATCATAGCCTTGGGCAAGCCGTGACAGCTGCTCTGCGGTCAAAACAAAGCCGCTGCTTTTCATATCGAGAGGAGTCAGAAGTTTCTTTTGAATGGCTCTGGAAAAAGGCTGGCGTGAATAGCGTTCCGCAATTGCCCCTGCCAGTGTATACCCCATATTAGAGCGGCTATACACCTCCCCCGGAGGGAACACGCGCGCGGGAATCAGGAGCGAAATCTTGCGGGCAAAGCCGCGTTCATCCGCGCTCGTAAGAGCACCCATCTGTGTCCATCGCTCATCAAATCCCGCCGTATGCGTCAAAAGATGCCTCAGGGTAACCGGTTTTTCAAAGGGGGGAGACAATTGCCATGTTCGCAAATAGTCATTGACGTCTCTATCCAACTCCAACCGACCGCCTTCCACAAGCTGAAGAACCGCCGTTGCCGTTAAAAGTTTAGAAATATCTCCGATTCGAAATAGAGTTTTATCGGGGTCTGCGGGAATGGTGCCCTTTAAATCGGCATAACCGTATCCGCGGCTAAAGACAACTTCTCCATCCTTCACGGCTGCAACCACAAGGCCATGCACTCGCTGGCGCTGCAAGTTCCCCTGAATAAAACCATCAATAAAAGAGGCAAATTCCGCTTTTTCCTGTGACGTCATCCGCTTGGCAACACCGGCAACGGGAGCTGCATTCGCCGCTTCGGGTACCGACAACAAGAAAGACCAGGCGGACAGCGAGACCAAGATCACAGATAGTATTAAGCTTACACAGTTATTCTCTTTTTGACTTACAGCCATTACGTCCGCTCCTTTTTTATTTGAAAGCTCCGACACTCTCTCATATATTACTGTATGAATGGCATTTCCACATGCTGTTATTACGTGCTATTATCTCTACATGATGAAAAAAGAAAATCCTATTAACATAACAACAACGGTGCCATTAGCGGCTTACGTGGGGATTGGAATAGCTGTTTTTTGCTGGGGAATTTCCTTTGCCTCCATGAGAATTGTCGTGAGTGAATTAAATCCGCTTGTCGGAGTGTGGGCAAGGATTCTTTTGGGAATGCCGGTGCTGCTTTTTGCTGTTCTCCGAAGGAACGAACTTCGCTCTCCGTCAAAAAAAGAGTGGCCCATCCTTCTCTTTATGGGCTTTCTGGGGATTCTATGGCATCAGGGCATCCAATTCTGGGGGATGAGAACGGCGGGGGTCGCCAACGCAAACTGGATGATTGCCGGAACTCCGGCGCTTGTCGCTCTGATGGGGTGGTTTTTTCTTAAAGAAAAACTCTCTTCCTCGGGGATCGTAGGATTGGGTATTTCGGCGCTTGGAGTTCTCCTCGTGGTCGGACTCGGAACACAAGGGAGCAACCTCTTCAAGCACTCCGGCTCCTCAAGACTGGGGGATTTTTTAATGATCCTGTCCTCTTTCAACTGGGCCCTTTTTCAGATTCTTTCGCGTAAGCTAACGCTGCAAATGCGCCCTGCGTTTGCTATTTTCTGGCTCAATGCCATAGCCCTCTGCTTGGGAACGCTTTTGATAATCGGAAATCCCATGGCCCTTACGGAACTGTTTTCCCTCTCCCCCAAAGCATGGGGGGCGCTTCTTTTTCTGGGTGTTGTTTGTTCCGGCCTTTGCTATGTGCTGTGGTACGATGGTTTAGCCGTCCTCTCGGCAGCACGGGTGACTGCATTTCAATTTTTCCAACCCCTTGTTGGTGCAGCCGCAGCCTATATAATGATAGGGGAACGCTTTACTTGGTATCTCCCCATTGGGGGGACAATGATCCTGTTCGGGGTTTGGCTCATCAATCGGCAAAAAAAGAAATAGAGATCCATACGCAAAAACAGGAGGGATCTTGATGGAGCAATGGATTATCCCGGCGGGAAGACTCACTTTTTTTCTTTTATTTTTAGCTGTTTTAACCGGATTGTTGAATCGGCAGATCAAAAAAATCTTTCCGAAAGTGAAGACTTTGACCCTTCACAAAACTTTCGGGATCCTGGCAGCACTTGCCGCTCTCTTTCATTTATACACTATTTTTTTTTAGGAGGAAATTGCCGTGCGTATCGCCACCTTTAACGTAAACTCCGTCAAAAGCAGACTTCCCATTTTAGATTTTTGGCTTACCTCCCCGGAGGCACCGGACATCCTCTGTCTTCAAGAAACAAAGTGTCAGGACCATGATTTCCCCGTGGCGTTTTTTGAATCTATCGGCTATCATTGCGTCTTCAAAGGAATGAAATCCTATAACGGCGTCGCTTTCATCTCCCGCGAAAAAGCACAAGACGTCCACTTTGGCTTTGAGGATGGCGAAGATCGCGAGGAGGACTTTGCACGCTTAGGCAGAGCTCGTTTTGGCGACATTAGAATCATCAACAGCTATGTGCCTCAAGGAAAATCCATCGAATTACCTGATTATCAGTACAAACTCCGCTTCTTTGACCGCATTTTAACTTTATTAGAAAAAGACTACTCCGAAAAAGAACCGCTTTTGTGGACAGGGGATCTTAATGTAGCTCCCGAGGACATGGACGTCACAAGCCCAGAGAAAAAACAGGATCATCCCTGTGTCCATCGGGATGTAAAAGAAGCTTTGGCACAGGTCAAATCATGGGGATTAATAGACATATTCAGGAAATACCGCCCTCTTCCCGGAGAGTTCTCCTTCTGGGATTATCGTGTAGCGGGCGCGCTGGCGCGAAATATTGGCTGGCGCATCGATCATCTGCTCGCCACTCCGACACTCGCGCAAAGAAGTACCGATGCATATGTGGTCCGAGAACTTCGCGCCATGGAAAAACCTTCCGACCACACGGCTGTCGTCGCCGTGTTTGATTAAGGGCAATTTTTCATCAAAAACACCGGGTTCCTCCAAAATACCGACGAAAAAAGATTGGACGTGTCTATTCATTTAAGGTAAAATTGTAGATTGACAATCATGGTATTTATTGTTTGTCTGGGGGGAGGCAAAAGGATTGAGAATATGCAGTCGATGTAAATCAAAGGTTAACTGGGCGAAGGATTACTGTCCCCTGTGTGCCGGCTCCGTCATTGTTGTTCCTGATGAACAGAAAACGGTGCAGCAAACGGTTCCGATGGAAAGCAGTGTGCCCGATGCAACACCGCCTCTTGAGGTGTCCGCCCCTCCCAAGCCTGTGCCTGCTCAAGCGCCTGCGGAACCCCCGCAACCGCTTGCTGAATTAGCTGAATTGAATGAAGAATTGACGCATCAATCGATTGGATTGAAGCGGCAAAACCCTATTGTGTCTGATCCAAATAAAGATCCATCTATCCTTCAAAATGAACAAAAAAGGATTCCCGTTCAGGGCAATGAAAAAACGCCACCGCCTTCCCAGCAGAGTGAATTCCTGCGGCAGTTCCCCGATGCATCCGCGGGGGATTCCGTTTTTAAAGAACGAGAAGAACCGGCGAAAACACCGACTCCTGCTGTTCAGAAGGAACCAACACCTGATAACCAAGTGTCCCTTCAAGAAGACGACGGAATTCCTTTCATGGAGATCAATTCCGATGAGGGGAAAAGTCCTTTAAAATTGATCCCGCATGCTCAGCCAACAGCGCATGTTGTCTCAGCCCATGCGGCTTTACCCGAGGAAGAGAACCTCAATGAAGAACCTATGGCGCTTGTCGATTTTGACGCAATCAAACAACCGACAGTTTCCCAGCCGACGGTGCCGCAGCCCTCAGCTGCTCCGCAGAGTGAATTCCTGCGGCAGTTCCCCGATGCATCCGCAGGGGATTCCGTCTTTAAAGAACAAGAAAAACCGGTGAAAGCACCGACGCCTGTTGTCTTAGCCCATGCCGCTTTACCAGAAGAAGAGAACCTCGATGAAGAACCTATGGCGCTTGTCGATTTTGACGCAATCAAACAACCGACAGTTTCCCAGCCGACGGTGCCGCAGCCCTCAGCTGCTCCGCAGAGTGAATTTCTGCGGCAGTTCCCCGATGCATCCGCAGGGGATTCCGTCTTTAAAGAACGAGAAGAACCGGTGAAAGCATCGACGCCTGTTGTCTTAGCCCATGCGGCTTTACCCGAGGAAGAGAACCTCGATGAAGAGCCTATGGCGCTTGTCGATTTTGACGCAATCAAACAACCGTCAGTCCCGCAGCCGATGGTGCCACCGCCCTCAGCTGCTCCGCAGAGTGAATTTCTGCGGCAGTTCCCCGATGCATCCGCAGGGGATTCCGTCTTCAAAAAACAAGAAGAACAGGTCAAAGCACCGACGCCTGTTGTCTTAGCCCATGCCGCTTTACCAGAAGAAGAGAACCTCGATGAAGAACCTATGGCGCTTGTCGATTTTGACGCAATCAAACAACCGACAGTTTCCCAGCCGACGGTGC